>NZ_NEVB01000141.1:0-4348 GCF_002259925.1 Aeromonas sp. A35_P
TTGGTGTGACCCAAGATCGCCGCCGCATACTGCAATGGCACACCTTGATCTTTGAGGGCTGTCCCCACGGTATGCCGCAGGCTGTGGAAATCCTTGTCGACGGGGCGATGGCGGCTAAACCACTGCCCCCACAGGTGGCTATAACCGTCCTGACGATGAGGTAGCTCGGTGAAGAGTCGCCCCCCTGCTCGCCCCTTCACAAACTCGATGAAACCGCTCTGGAGGAGATATCTATGGAGAGGAACTAGGCGAGCACTGTTGACCGTCTTGAGTTTCTGGTCTGGCCGTCCATTGCGAATATTCAGGCACCATATACCGTCAACCTGTTGCACATCATCGGCATAGAGCTGACAGATTTCGTTGGCACGAGCTCCGGTGAACAGACCCAGCAGAGCAATCCACCTACGGTGGGGCTCTTGCTGCTTAGCCCACCCGATAAACTTGCGACGTTCTTCCGCTGTGTATCCACTTCGTGAGTTCACCTCCTTGGCCCGCTGCAGCTTCAATCCAGCGAAGTGATTGACGATCCCCTCCTGATGGTTAGCCAGCCAGTTAAACAGCAGGGAGAGCTTCTGGAGGTACTTGTTGATGGTGGCCGGACTCTTACCCGAGTTCAGTAGCCCATCCTTGAACATGACCACGTCAGCCTTGCTGTAGCCGGTCACAGGGCGATCCCCCAGTGCCTCGATAAAGGAGCCGAGATAGTTTTTCTGGTTCTTTCGCTCTTTGGGAGCCCAGGAGAGGGCCTTCTCTTTCAGATAGCGGTCACTCAAGACCGACAGGAGCGGAGCAAGCGGTTTGGCCGCCCGAGCCACCGGCTTGGTGCTCGATTGATTTGGTGGGGTCTCTGATGCCTCAGCAGGCTCAACGCCAGATTTCGGTCTGGAACGCACACAGGCAAGCAGCTTCTCAACTGCTGCACGGGCCGTCAGCTTGTCTCGGGTATGCAGGGATTTTTTGATCTCTTTACGACGACCACAGGGGAGCGTGGTGACTTTCCGGTAATACCAGATGCCGTGTGGACTGAGCCAGAGATTCATCGATGAGCTCCTCGTCGTCCACACAAAGTGGATGACCAAGGGCTTTAAGAGAGGCTAACTTATTGAATTGCAGAAACAAGTGGTGGCCCTACCAGCCACATCCCGGCACTCGAGTCCCCCGCCTTGGCTGCTACCTTCCGGTCCTGACCAGGTCGACGGGTTATCAATGCGAGAGGACCAATAGGACCACCGGCGAGGAGAATAGGCAAACTAGCCCCTCAATGCAACGGCTTTCTGCCCTTGCTCGTGCCGTTCGCCTTATTTTTCAACAATCTGGCCAAGGGTTCAGCTAAACAGCATGAATTTGACCCCCACCAGCAGCATCAGCAGGGCGAACGCCTGCTTGAGCCGCTGGGGAGAGAGCCGGTGCGCCAGTTTGGCCCCCACCCGGGCAAACTGGGTACTGGTGAGCACGATGCCGAGCAGCGCCGGCAGATAGATGAACCCTAGGCTCCACTCTGGCAGATCCGGGTTGCCCCAGCCGGCGTAGAGGTAGCTGAGGCTGCCCGCCAGGGCGATGGGCATGCTGCAGGCGGCGGAGGCCGCCACGGCGTTGCGCATCGGCACGCTGTTCCAGCTCAGATAAGGCACGGTCAGCGAGCCGCCACCGATGCCAAACAGTGCAGACATCCAGCCGATGACGGTGCCGGCGATGCCGGTACCGAGCGCTCCCGGTAGATGACGCTCCGCCTTGGGCTTGAGGTTGAGCCCCATCTGCACGGCCATGGTCCAGGCGAAGCAGCCGATGATGATGTTGAGGGTGCTGGCGCTCAGCAGATTTGCAGTCATGCCGCCGAGCCAGGCCCCGATCAGCATGCCGGCGCCGAGCCGGCGGATCATCACCCAGTCCACCGCACCGGCCTCCCGGTGAGCGCGCAGGGAGCTGAAGCCGGTGAAGATCATGGTGGGCAGCGAGGTGCCGAGCGCCAGATGGGTAATGATGTCGGGGGCGACGCCCTGGGCGTGAAAACTCAATACCAGCACGGGCACTATGATGAGACCGCCGCCGATGCCGAACAATCCCGCCAGCATGCCGGCGAATGCCCCCAGCAGCAGATAACCCATAAACAGCATAAAAATTCCTTCCGAGGCTCTGCCGCGCACCAGAGCGTGAGCAGCACATAAAAAAAGAGATGGCCCTTGGGCCATCTCTTTATTGTGCAGGTTAACTCAAGGGAATGGTACCGTCCATCACCTTGTAGAAGGCCAGCACGGCGCAACCGAGCAGGGCCGCCGTCATCCCCTGCTCCAGCCGGTTGAGGCCGCGCAGCCCGTGGTGCTGGCGCGCCTTCCAGTAGATGAAGATGCCGGGGCTGTAGAGCAGCGCCACCAGCAGCAGGTACTCCACCCCGGCGGCATAGACCAGCCAGCAGCCGTAGACGGTCGCCACCAGTGCCAGGAAGAGGTCACGCTTGCGCTGGTGGGGCTGGCCTGCGTAGGTCTCCCCTTTCAGCGCCAGCTTCAGCCCGTAGGCACCGGAGAAGACGTAGGGCACCAGCGCCGCCGAGGTGGCGATGTTGACCAGCGCCAGATAGGTGCTGCTCTGGAAGTAGATGATGATGAGGAAGGTCTGCACCAGGCAGGTGGAGCACCAGAGCGACACCTGGGGCGAGCCGTTCTTGTTCTCCTTGGCGAACCAGCCGGGGAAGACGCCGGTCTTGCCCGCGATGTAGGGCACTTCCGCCGCCAGCACGGTCCAGCTCAGCAGGGCCCCCATCACAGAGATGACCAGGCCGATGTTGATGAGCCAGGCGCCCCAGGGGCCGACCACGGCTTCAAGGATCATGGCGGTGGAGGGATTCTTGAGGGCCGCCAGTTGCGGCTGGTTCATGACCCCCAGCGAGAACAGGGTCACCATGACGTAGAGTGCGAGGGCTCCCAACAGCGCCAGCACGGTGGCACGGCCCACGTCCTTGCGATGGCGGGCACGGGCGGAGACCACCACGGCCCCCTCGATGCCGATGAAGACCCAGAGCGTCACCTTCATGGTGGACTTGACCTGATCCATCACGGAGCCCAGCTCAGGGGTGCCCTGACCCCAGATGTCCAGGGTGAAGGTCTCCATGTTGAAGGCGAGCAGGATGGCCACGCAGAAGACAATGAGGGGCACCATCTTGGCGATGGTGGTGACTATGTTCACCAGCGCCGCCACCTGGATGCCGCGCAGCACCAGGGCGTGTACCGACCAGATGAGGATGGAGGCGAGCGTGATGGCCACCGGGGTGTTGCCGTCACCGAAGATGATCTTGTCCGGCGTGTCGAAGAAGTAGCTCAGCGCACTGAACACCACGATGGCGTAGGAGACGTTGGCCAGCAGCTGGCAGAGCCAGTAGCCCCAGGCGGCGTTGAAGCCGATGAAATCGCCGAAACCGGCCTTGGCATAGCTGAAGATGCCGCCATCGAGATCCGGGCGACGCATGGAGAGGTTCTGATACACCAGCGCGAGGCAGATCATGCCGATACCTGTGATGGCCCATCCCAAAGCGACGGCCCCGGCACTGGCATGAGCGGCGATGTTTTGCGGCAGACTGAAGACCCCGGCACCGACCATGGAGCCGATCACCAGCGAGATGAGGGCGCCAAGCCCCAGTTTCTTGTCCATCTCAATCCTGTTTAATTAGGCGGCGGCAGAGCGTCCGTATTCATACTGCGCGCAATATGGGAGGGGCTAGAAATCCGTACCCCGTGAAAAAGGCGGCAACTATATTGCATGACTATTCCGACCGCAATCCCTCGTACCGTCAATCATGCACCGCCTTGACCGCGCGCAATTTTACAGTACTGACCCCGGGGGCCTGTGAGCTGGTTCAAATTAAGAAAGACCGGTTGATATTTCACATTTTTCCATGACCTGAGCCCCCTTTTTGCGGATAAGACCTGCATGAGAATGCAGCCTGCAGCGCAGCTCATCTCCTATTCTTGCTGACAAACGTTTCAATAAAAATGCCCCTGCGCCGAGGGCCAGGGGCATCTGCAAAAGAGAGCCGGAATCTAGGCTGTGTTCTCAAAATGCTGGTTTTCTGTCCACCAATAGTTCCCGTAAGTAACGAAGGCAGAAAGCCAGCTTGATAAAAGCAGCAAAACTTCCCGCCAGCTTTTCATACCTCGTTGAGAATCGGCGAAACTTCTTCAGCCATCCGAAGCACCGTTCGACCACATTTCTCCTACGATAACGAGCTTTGTCTAACACCAGTGGACGTCCCTTATGGTGCCGTTGCTGGTCGCTGCGTTGCGGGATAACCGCTTTTATCTTTCTGCGCCGGAGTTCTGCCCGCAGAGCCCTGCTGCTATAGGCCTTATCTGCGGCA
>NZ_NEVB01000142.1:0-4282 GCF_002259925.1 Aeromonas sp. A35_P
GGCCTGTTTCAGGGCGGTGAAGGAGGCCAATTGTGAGCACCTGGGTGTTGTCACCGGGGGCAACCTTGACTTGCTGGATCATCCGGCATTCAACTGGGTAAACACGATGATAGGGAATGTGAAGAACTCGCTGCGGGGCAGTTGCCATACGCTCGGAGCGAAGCATTTACCGAGACATCTTGCTGAATACTGCTTCCGGTTTAATCATCGTTTTGACCTCAAAAGCATGTTGGTTGAATTGGGGCATGCAGTCGTGGCAAGCCCTCCGATGCCATATCGGCTCTTGAAGCTGGCTGAGGGTCATGGGTAATCAGGTTGATGAATGACTCTTTGAGCATCTGCAGGTGGCGCGGCTCAAACAAACGCAGAGGAAGCTTGCCACCAGGCAGGATGTGGGAAGGCAAGGGGAACAGTGCCAAAGGTTGAAGTTTCATGTTCCATCCTCCATTCAGTTGTTACTGAACAGGACAATGCAGCGACTGTGCCAGAGGATGAAAAAAGCCACCGGACGGTGGCTTTGGCTGGGTAAAAAGGGGACTTAGTTGCGCTGCTCCAGGTACATGACAGCCGCTTCCACGCGGCTTTGCGCCTCGAGTTTCTTGAGCAGGCTCTTGACGTGAACCTTGACCGTACCCTCGGAAATATGGAGCACGGAGGCGACCTGTTTGTTGGAGAGGCCCTTTGCAATTTCACGCAGGATTTGCATTTCGCGACGCGTTAAGCTCTCCAGCTTCTGCTGCAGGTGATCCAGTTCGTAGATGTTCTCGAGGTAGGGGCGCAGCGGTTCGCTCAGGATCTGCTTGCCGGTCATCACGTCTGCCAGCTGGGCCAGCAGCATATCGGGCTCGGTGTCCTTGAGCAGGTAGCCATCGGCACCGGCCTTGAGCAGGGCTACCACATCCTGACGGGCATCGGAGACGGTCAGGATCACCACCCGGGAGGTCACCTCCTCGGCACGCAGCGCCTTGAGGGTGTCCAGGCCCGAGAGACCTTTCATGTTGAGGTCGAGCAGGATCAGGTCCGGTTCGGACTCCTTGGCCATGGCGACGGCGTCGGTACCATTGGAAGCTTCACCGATGACCTCGATGTTCTCTTCCAGTGCCAGCAGTTGCACAATCCCTTTGCGCATGAGGGGATGGTCATCCACGACCAGAACACTATATTTCATCTCGTCCATCAGGCGTCTCTTGTTAGGCTGGTGGGAAAGGTCAGATGTACGCAGGTGCCTCTGGGCGGCCTTTCGCTGATGGTCAGCAGGCCATGCAGCTTGTTGGCACGCTCGTTCATGATGCTCAGGCCGTAGTGGTTGACCGCCGAGCTTGCGATCCCTATTCCGACACCATCATCTGAAATCTGAACCTGGATGTTACCATCGGCGAGGGTCTCACAGCTAACATCAATCACTTGTGCGCTGGCATGTTTGATGGCATTGAGGACTGCCTCACGGATCAGCTGCAAAATGTGAATGTGCTGACCCGCCTCGAGGTCGGTATCGGCCAGACCGTAATGGAGCCTGATCTCGGCCTGGGTCTGCGGCTTGAGCTGCTCCAGCATAACCTTGATGGCTTCGCCGAGATTGGCGTCACCAATGCTGAGGCGGAAGGTGCCGAGCAGCTCGCGCAGCTGGGTGTAGGCGCTGCCAAGCCCCTCGTCGATCTGCTGCATGGCGGCTTCGGCCTTGGCGGTATCCCCCTTGGCAAACGAGCGCTTGAGCAGGGTGGCCTGGATCTTGAGATAAGAAAGAGCCTGGGCTAGGGAGTCGTGCAACTCGCGGGCGATGACGGCCCGCTCTTCCATCAGCAGCAGGCGCTGGTGTTGCAGCAGGGTCTGATCCTTGTGCAGCACCTGAGCCAGCAACATGGAGAAGTTCTTCATCAGCCGCTCGTCGATGGGGTGGCTGCTGATGACGTCGAGCCGGCCATACTCCTGCTCGTCCATCTGCAGATAGAAGCTGACCACCGCCTCCAGATCGCCTGGCCAACCCTTGCGGCCGGTGATGTAGTCCGGCATGGCGTTGTGCTCGAAACGGGTCAGCCGGATGTAGTCGATGTGCTGGTGGGCCGCCGCCCGCTCCAGCAGCTTGAGCAGGGTGCGCCGGCTCAGCGGCGCCGCGTGCAGCTTCTGGGCTGTGCTGTAGAGAAAGGAGAGGGTGTCGTTGGCCTGCTGCAGCTTGGCGGTCTTCTCTTCCACCTTGCTCTCCAGCTCCCGGTAGAGCTTGCCAAGTTCATCGGCCATGGTGACGAAGGCCCCCGACAGCTCCCCCAGTTCGTTTTCGCAGCGGGGGGGCAGGGTCAGATCGAACTCCTGGCGCTGGATCTGGCGGGCGCAATAGACCAGCTGGTTGAGCGGGGCCACCACCTGCTGGCGGGTAAAACGCACCGTGAACCAGGCGATGGTGATGATGGAGAGCAGCCCCAGCCCTTCGGCCAGCGCCAGCATACGCACCTTGAACTCCACGTGATACTGCATCTGGTTGACGAAATCATCGATGGCGGCGACAAACTGCTCTGTGTTGTCGGTGTAGCGCCGCGGGGTGGCATTCTCGATGTGCTCGCGCATCACCTGCCACTGCTGCAGCACCTCGCCATAGGTGCGACGCAGGGAGGCGGGGGTGATCCAGCGCTGGGTCTCCTGCAGCTCGGCGGCGTGCAGGGTCTGCTCGAACTGATCGAGCCGGCTCAGCACCTGCTGGCCCTGCTCAATCTCGTAGGCCATGCGGTAGGCCTGCATCCGCAGGGAGCCGGAGAGGTTGATGGCCTTGGCGTCGGGCACCGAATAGAACAGGGTCACCATGGCCACCACGGCGATCAGGCTCGCCATGAACAGGATGAGCACCATGGAGCGTCCGATGGCGCTGCTGACCGAATGTACTTTGAACCACTTTCCCATGCCGGCTCTCTTCCTTCACTGCAGATAATAACCCCACAAAGTAGCATGGGAGTGTACTCCAACTTGTGCTAGCATCGAAAAACTAGATGAACTCCGAGCGGTTTTGCCTAAGTCCTCATGATAGGGGGAAACCGCCGTCAGCCGATGTTCGAGCTGTAAGGGTCAGGAAAGAAATGCCCTGGCCTCCCGTATTTGGAAAGGTGTTTATGTCGCCACTGCAAGATGGTTTTTCCCGTCGTTTTTACTATTTGCGCCTGTCGGTCACCGACGTGTGCAATTTTCGCTGTACCTACTGTTTGCCGGATGGCTATCGGCCACCGGCCGGTGGCAAGGCGGGGCGCCAGCCCTTTCTCTCTCTCGAAGAGATCCGCCGCATAGTCTCAGGCTTTGCCGCCATGGGCACCCGCAAGGTGCGTCTGACCGGCGGGGAACCCTCCCTGCGCCGGGACTTCACCGCCATCATAGAGACGGTGGCCAATACCCCCGGCATCGAGAAGGTGGCCATGACCACCAATGGGTATCGTTTGAAAGAGCGTGCCAAAGAGTGGTTTGATGCGGGCCTGACCGCCCTCAACGTCAGTGTCGACAGCCTGGATCCGCGTCAGTTTCACCAGATCACCGGCGAGAACAAGCTGGCGGAGGTGATGGAGGGGATCGAAGCGGCGCTGGCCACCGGCTTCAAGTCGGTCAAGATCAATGCCGTGCTGCTCAAGGGTCTCAACGACCACCAGCTGGATGCCTTCCTGGCCTGGATCCGGCACCATCCCATCGAGCTGCGTTTCATCGAGCTGATGCAGACCGGCGAGATGGATACCCTGTTTCGCGATCATCACGCCAGCGGGGCGCTCATCAAACAGCGTCTGCTCGATGCCGGTTGGCTGCAGCAGCTGCGTGGCGACGACGATGGCCCCGCCCAGGTATTCATGCATCCGGAGTCGATGGGTGGGGTCGGACTCATCATGCCCTACAGCAAGGATTTCTGTGCCGGTTGCAACCGGCTGCGGGTCTCTTCCCTTGGCAAGTTGCACCTCTGCCTGTTCGGCGACCACGGGGTGGAACTGCGCGATCTGTTGACGGATGACGGCCAGCAGGATGAATTGCAGCAGCGGATCCGCAGCGCCCTTACCGGCAAGGCGGCGACTCACAGGCTGCACGAAGGGAATGCCGGCATGACCCCGCATCTGGCCTCCATCGGTGGCTGAGCGGCTTCGCTCGAAAAAAATAGCCATCGATTAATAAGCAATCCTCAAATGGGGGTATTTTGCCTTGCCCCCGTTGTTCATTCTTGCGCCAAGGGTTTGATCCAGCGCAAGAATCCCCCCTGTTTATCTCCCTGGTGGTATATCCCTGACCTTGTCAGGGCCGCAATATACACCCACTCTTATACACATCT
>NZ_NEVB01000143.1:0-4308 GCF_002259925.1 Aeromonas sp. A35_P
AGTAAGAATGAAGTGGTGTTAGATCTACGTGAACTACTAAGTCAAAACTTCCTTTGTTATGACGGTCAGGATGAGGTGCCAGAGCAGATTCATAGCTACCTATCCAGTAATTGGAAAGAGCTGCGTAATTTATTAAAAAATGATCCGGTATTGGTGGCCAAGGCCAAGGATCGCTGGTATGTACCTGATCCTAATAAAGCGGGAGACTTGGAAAAACTGCGTGAGAAATCATTGCTTAAAGAGTTTGAAGAGTACAAGGCCGTCAAGAAAAAGCTCAAAGTGTTCCGCATTGAAGCAGTGCGTGTAGGCTTTAAGAAACTCTGGGAACAGCAGGATTTTGCCGCTTTGATCGCCGTGGCCGAAAAATTGCCCAACAATGTGCTGGAAGAGGATCCGGTACTACTGATGTACTACGACCAGGCTGTGACCCTGAGCCAGGTTGATGCCGACGATGAGTGGTAAACCGCCATGTGGCAGGTAGGAGACTGGGCCTGGAGTCAGGCCCATCAACAATATGTCAAAGTGATTGAAACCACTGGCCTCTGGGGCCAGCAGTTTTATCGTGTCTGGTTGCAGCAACAAGATGTGGTGCTCAAGGTCCCGGCTGTCGATCTCACCCCTCGGCCCGCACAGCCAGTGGTGACGGCTGAGGCATTCTGCTATCTAGCCACTGCCGCGAAAATTGCCAACGCTCAGCAAGAAGACATGCTGTTAGCCCCGATAGAATCAAATGTGATCCCGCTACCACATCAACTCAAGGCGCTCACCAAGGCGATGAGTAAAAAACAGGTGCGTTATCTGTTTGCCGATGAAGTTGGCCTGGGAAAAACCATCGAAGCTGGGCTGGTGATGCGCGAGTTGAAATTGCGCGGCTTGGCCAAGCGCATTTTGGTCTGTGCGCCAAAAGGGCTGGTTAGTCAGTGGGTCAGCGAAATGCAGACTCACTTTAACGAGTCATTTCAGCTGCTGCTGCCCAGTGAGCAAAAACCGCAACATGAGCAGGAGAATATCTGGTCACGTCATGATCAGGTGGTCTGCCCGGTTGACAGTATCAAGCCCATCGAAAGCCGCAAAGGCTGGACACTTAAACAGCTCAATGAATACAACAAGTTACGGTTTGATGATCTGTTGGCTGCGGGATGGGATCTGATCGTCATTGACGAAGCACATCGGCTCGGCGGCAGTACCGATCAGGTCGCCCGCTACAAGTTGGGTCAGGGACTGGCCGAAGCCGCCCCCTACCTGTTGCTGCTTTCCGCCACTCCCCATCAAGGCAAAAGTGATGCCTTCCATCGCCTGATGGCGCTTCTGGATGCTGAGGCTTTTCCAGATGTCAGCTCTGTGACCCAAGAGCGGGTTCAACCCTTTGTGGTCCGCACTGAAAAGCGGATCGCCATTGATGGCGAAGGCAAACCGCTGTTTAACCCCCGACAAACCGAACTGGTTGCGGTGGCTTGGCAAGATCAGCATGCCTTGCAGCGTCATCTCTACGAAGAGGTCACCGAGTACATCAAGGAGGGTTACAATCAGGCGCAAGCCAAACAGCAAAATGCCATTGGCTTTTTAATGATCCTCATGCAGCGCTTGGTTAGCTCCAGCAGTGCGGCCATCGCCCGCACCCTTGTTCGCCGACTCCATGTGTTGGAAAACAAGCGGGTTGAAGAGGCGTTGCCCCTTACCTTTGCCGATGAGTGGGCAGATCTGGATGGTCAAGCCCAGTTGGATGAGTTATTAGCAGAGTGTCAAGCCTCGCTGGAGAATGAGAAAAATGAGGTTCGCCGCCTACTAGCGTTAGCGGAGCAGTGCGTCAGTGCCGAAAATGATGCCAAGGCCGAAGCGCTGCTCGATTGGTTATACCGGCTCCAGCAAGAAGAGGGTAACCCACATCTGAAGATGTTGGTGTTTACCGAGTTTGTGCCAACCCAAGAGATGCTAGCCCAGTTCTTTATTGAACGGGGGATCAGTGTGGTCTGCCTCAACGGTTCCATGGATCTGGCAGAGCGCAAAAAAGTGCAAGCCGCCTTTGCCAGTGACATCCGCATTCTGATCTCCACCGATGCCGGTGGTGAAGGTTTGAACCTGCAGTTCTGCCATGTAATTGTGAACTACGATATGCCCTGGAACCCGATGCGCATGGAACAGCGTATTGGCCGCGTCGACCGTATCGGCCAACAGCACATCGTTCGAGCCCTGAATTTCGTGCTTGAAGATACTGTCGAGCACAAGGTTCGTGAAGTTCTCGAAACCAAGTTGCAGATCATCCTGGATGAGTTTGGTGTTGATAAGACCAGTGATGTACTTGACTCCTCCGCCGCCAATCATCTGTTTGATGAACTGTTTATCGCCTCTATCACGGATCCTGCGTTAATGGATCAGGAGTTAGCCAAAGCCTTGGCTACGTTAAGAGACGGCGCAGTCGATAAGCGGCAGCAGGATGCGCTGTTTGGCGGTGATGATCCCTTATCTGCCGACGACTATCGCCAAGCCCTGAACCACCCGCTGCCTTATTGGATACAGAGCATGGTTGCCAATTACTTACGTTGGCAACGCAGCATGCAGCAATCCGCGGATTTCATTGAAGATCAGGAAGGTGGACATACCTTAATCTGGCCAGATGGCGCAGCATGGAGTGGTGTCACTTTTATGGGTAAAGAGGCCCAGCAACGACCCGAGCTTACCCATCTCACACTGGAAAACCCCAAGATCAGAGGGCTATGTAGCCAATTGCCGGTCTGGAGTGAAGCGCAACCGATTCCTTGTGTCAGGGTAAAGTCGTTACCAGCGGGAGCCAATGGTTACTGGGCATTGTGGAGTATCCGCCTGGTGGCAGGCCAAGAGCGTCGCTGCCAATACATGCCTGTCTATATCAAACCGAATGGTCAGTATTATGCTACTGCGTCGCAGCGAGTCTGGGATGCGGTCTGTAGTAAAGCGTTCGACATCTTGCCTCAAGAATTGGCCGCCGCACCAGTTGAACATCAGTCAGTCTATGAACTGCTACATCAGGCTGCGCAACAGGAAGGCAAAGCGATGTTCGAGAGCATGCTGGCAGCCACTCAAACCGATTTAGAAAACCAGTTTGAGAAAGGCGAATACTCATTTAACGCCAGAAAACGTGCGATAGAACGCGTTGGATTACCAGAGGTTCGTCAATACCGTTTGCGTCAACTTAATAGTGAATATGCACTGTGGCGTCAGGAGCTGGACAAAAAGCGCAACGCGATTCCGGACATGATGCTGCACGCTGTTTTTGAAATTAAAGGATGAATATGACTTGGCAGGATGATGTTATTCAAAAAGTAAACTTGGATGGTTCGTTTGTTTACATCGTTAACGATCCTGATGGACTGCTCTTTGAGCCTAAAATATCCTCTGCCTTGCAAAAAAAAGATGCAATTTTATTTGATGACAAGGATCCTCTCGCACTTCGACTAACGTATGAAGCATGGAGGAAACGGACTAAAAAAAACTCCCTCTTAATCCGTCTGGGTCAAGAGGGAGGGCTATTTATCCCCTATGACATTCAGGTTGAATCAAGTCAAATTAACTTTCACTTATCTGAGTTTTTTCAAGACATTGATTTATCGGCCATCAGGTTGCTCCCTGCGTCGTTACTCCAGTCGGCAACGGATGCACTGAAATTATATACGCCTGGCAAACTGAATCTGCAGTCCAGCCTCGACTTCTTACTTCGCCACATTTATCGCATAGCTCCTGAGACGATCCAAACTAATACAGACCTTGTTAGGCTGTTAATCAGAAAACACTACGTTGGCATTGAGATGCCAACGCAGATTGAAGAGCGCCTCATTCGCCTGCTCAGTCTTTCACCGAAATTTAAATGCTGGGACTTTAATGCATTAATTCCAAACAAGAGTGCATTTTTTGATTTCTTGCAGCAACAATGGGAAATGTATCTGTATAGTGAGCTACCTAATGCTATTGCAAGTACGGCGTGGCCAAGCGAGAAACTTGTAGTACCATTTGCAGATAGTGACATTCGTGTTTTTATTGATAACTTGTTTGCCGAGGGCATTATCAAACCGGTGAAAGCTGACGGCCTCCCCGCAGGACATTGGGCCTGGTTTGGTATAGCTAAAGAGCCTGAGATAACCGAGCGCGAACGGATAAGCCTTTTATTGAAAAATGCCAAGGCTTACTTTGAAAAATGTGATTTAGAAACTATTAATACTGAATTTTGGTTTGAGCAATCCCACTCGCTTGGGATTATGAATGCATTGTTTTATGAAAACAAAAAACAACCTCCTGTTGCTGCTCTTTTCGAAGAAATAAAGAAATTAAACACCA
>NZ_NEVB01000144.1:0-39439 GCF_002259925.1 Aeromonas sp. A35_P
TCAATGACATCTGGTGATGGCAGTGATTGCATTGCAGCACGCGTGGCCGACTTTTCAGGTGACAACAGGTCTTGTTGGCACATTCAGGGCAGACAAAGCCGTGAGGAAAACGCCAAGTGAACAACGCGTTTTCGCACTGAGCTTCAGTGCCATAGTCCTTGAGAAGCTCAAACAGGCTGTAGCCTTTCTGGAATTGGACTTTGCTTTTGGCCATGATCTCGCTCCTCGATAACTGTGCATAAGATCAGTATAGTTCGGGGTGACTGCTAATCATGGGTAATCAGGTAATATAATAGCCCTCTCCATTTTCGCCTCTTTTGAGGTAGCAACAGGCGGTTTATTGCAGGCCAGGCTATGTTCGAGCCCCAAACCCCGTTTATGATGGAGAGGTTGTCGTCTCGAAGGAGCCCCCATGGATTGCAAGTTGCTGCTGCCCCTGCTGGCCCTGTTGCTGGCCGCTTGTTCCAGCACGCCCGAACCTGCCCCACCGCGCCAGCAGAGCAGCGCCTTTGAAGGCTTTTATCAGCAGTGGCGCGGCGTCCCCTATCGCATGGGGGGCTCGGATCGAGCCGGTCTCGACTGCTCCGCCTTTACCCAGCTCGCCTATCAGCAGGTGATGGGGTTCAATCTGCCCAGAACCACCGAATCCCAGGCCAACCTGGGCCGGCCGGTCGATCGCTACCGGCTGCAGCACGGCGACCTGGTCTTCTTCAAGACCGGCTGGCAGCAATACCACGTCGGCGTCTACACCGGCGGCGGGGAGTTCATCCACGCCTCCACCAGCAAGGGGGTGATCCGCTCGCGCCTCGACAACGTCTACTGGAACAGCCGCTACTGGCAGGCGCGCCGCCTCACCCAATGACCGCCATAAAACAACAGGGCCCACGACGGGCCCTGTTGTTGATCCAGTGGATGGCTCAGTGCTTGCGATGCCAGCGCGGCGAGGTGGCCCGCTCCCCCCAGGGCGTCACGCAGGGCAACAAGGCCCCCTCGATCACCTTGTCGCTGCCGGCCAGGGCTTCCGCAATCTTCTCGTGCAGCACCCGCAGCAGGCGCCCCTCCTGCTCGGCCAGGGAGTGACCCGCGGCAAAAAATTCGCGCTGATGCTGCAGCGCCAGCTTCTGGGCAAATTCATAGGTGTTGAAGCAATCCGGCATCCGCTCGACCACATCCTCGAGGCGGGCCAACAAGCTGTTCAGTTCCCTGGTCATCGTGCTCTCTCCTTGTCGATTGATAGCCAAAACTACCTCTTATTGGATAACTCACCAACCCTGGATCCACGAAAATGTGGTAGCCAGCACAGTCGCCGGGTGAGTCACCCGCACACCATACCAAACCGGCGCACCGAACTTTACATTTGATTAACACACAGCTAGATTTAGACCGACCAATCAGTCGGTCCATTCACCAGCGGGGTATGCCATGGAAGCGATGCAGTTGCAGGAGGCCGCCGACAAGTTGTCGCTCCCGGCCAGACTGGCCAAACTCAGAGAGGCCTGTCAGCAAAATCCCATGCCGAGCCTGAGTGAGCGCAGAGCCCACCTCAGCCAGCTCAAGCGCGCCCTGATCGCCCACAAGCAACCGCTGTGCGACGCCCTGGCCAAAGACTATGGCCAGCGCAGCGACTACGACAGCATGATTGCCGACATCCTTCCCTGCGTCATGCAGATCAACTACACCCAGAAACGGATCAAGCGCTGGATGCGCCCGCACCGCCGCCACACCGGCCTGCTGCTGGCGCCGGCCCGGGTGGAGGTGTTCTATCAGCCGCTCGGGGTGGTCGGCATCATAGTGCCCTGGAACTTCCCGGTGATGCTGAGCCTCGGCCCCCTCATCAGCGCCATCGCCGCCGGCAACCGCGCCATGCTGAAGCTCTCCGAATTCACCCCCCATACCAACCGGGTGCTGCGCGAGCTGCTGGACGGCGTCTTCGATGAGCGCGAGGTGATGGTGATAGAGGGCGACGCCCAGGTGGCGGCCGCCTTCAGCGCCCTGCCCTTCGATCACCTGCTGTTTACCGGCTCCACCGCGGTGGGCCGGCTGGTGATGGCCGCGGCGGCCCCCCAGCTCACCCCCCTCACTCTGGAGCTCGGCGGCAAGAGCCCCTGCCTCATCGCCCCCGACATGCCGCTGGCGCTGGCGGTGGAGCGGATGATCTTCGGCAAGAGCCTCAACGCCGGCCAGATCTGCGTCGCCCCCGACTATGTGCTGTTGCCGCGCGGCCAGGAGCAGGCCTTTGTCGAGGCCTATCGCGATCACTTCGCCCGTCTCTATCCCCAAGGGCTGGCCAGCGCGGATTACGGCTCCATCATCAATGGCCGCCAGTATGAGCGGCTCACCGGCTGGCTCGCCGAAGCCGAGCGGGCAGGCGCCCAGATCCACCCCTGTGGCAGCCCGGCTCGCGACGATGGCGCCCACCGCCTGCTACCCCATCTGCTGACCGAGGTGCCCAGCCACTGCCAGCTGATGCAGCAGGAGATCTTCGGCCCGCTGCTGCCGATCGTGCCCTATGACTCGCTGGACGAGGCGCTCGCCTACATAGCCGCGCGGCCCCGCCCGCTCGCCTTCTACCTGATGAGCCTGGATCCCGCCTTGCAGCAAAAGGTGATCCGGGAGACCCACTCCGGCGGCATGGCCATCAACGACAGCCTGTTCCAGGTGGCGGCCGATGACGTGCCCTTCGGCGGCATCGGCGCCTCCGGCATGGGCCACTACCACGGTCACGAGGGGTTTCTCACCTTCTCCAAGGCCAAGACCGTGCTGAGCCGGGGACGCTTCAGCACCGGCACCATGGTGCACCCTCCCTATCGGCGCTGGCACCAGCGGCTGATGATGGCCCTGTTCTTACGTTGACGAGATGAATATGAATACGCCCGTGACCGACAAGCGTCGCCAGATCCTGGATGCCGCCCTTGCCCTGTGCGCCGAAGATGGTTTGCAGGGGGCCGCCACCGCCCGCATCGCCAAGGCGGCGGGAGTGGCCAATGGCACCCTGTTTCACCACTTTCCCAGCAAGGAGGTGCTGATCCAGAGCCTCTATCAGGACATCAAGCAGCGCCTCGGCGCAGCCATCACAGAGGCTGACGCCACCCTGCCCCTCAAGGCGCAGACGCACCACTACTGGAGCCAGGCGATGGCCTGGATGCAGGCCCACCCCCACGAGCTCAAGTTCGTGCTGGGCTTTTTTCACTCCCCCCTGCTGGCTCGCCCGCTGCGCAGCCAGATCTTGAGCGACACCCTGCGCTTTTTACCTCGCCTGCTGGCCTAGGGCCAGGCCAGCGGCGACTTGATGCAAGCCCCACCGGCCCTGATGCTGGAGGTGTGCCAGGGCCAGTTCCTGGCCTGCGCCTCCCTGTTTGTCGACCAACCTGAACTGGGACGGGACGCTCACTGGCAAGCCAGTGCCTTCGCCCTGTTCTGGTCCGCCATCTCGGGAGCTCACGCTGATGCACAACCAAAACCTTGATACCCTGGCGGCGCTGGGCCGCCGTCTCTGGATAACCAGCCTGCTCTGGATCATCGGCCGCACCCTGTGCCGCGCCGCCCGGGTCGACGAGGCGGTACGCCGGGAGCTGGCCCCCTTGCCGGACGGGCTCACCATCCGGCTGGAGGTGGGCGGCATGGCCCAGGGGCTGACCATTCACAAGGCGGATGGCCGCTGGCAGAGCGGCCCCGCCCCCGATGCCGGCGGGTTGCATCCGCTACGGGTACGTTTCAAGCATCCCGCCATCGCCTTTCGCGCCCTCAGCTTTCGGCTCGGGGTCAATCAGGCGTTCAGCGAGAACCGCCTGCTGGTGGAGGGGGATCTCACCGTCGCCATGCACCTGGTGCGCGCGCTGGAGCAGTTGCAGGCGCTGATCCTGCCCGCCTTCATCGCCCGCCCCTTGCTGCGCCACTATCCGGACCCGAGCCACAAGCTGAGCCGGGCCTGCCACATCTACCTGGGTCTGTTGACCGGCTGAACGAGAGGATGAGCCTATGAGTCGCTATTACGATTTTTTCTGTCCGGTCAAACTGATCGCAGGGGAGCAAGCGCTGGAGCAACTGGCCGGCGAGCTGGCGGGATTGGGGGCGCGCCGGCCGCTGCTGCTCACCGACAAGGGGGTCAGCGGCACTGGCCTCGCCACCCTGCTGGCCGGGGTGCTGGCCGAGGGAGAGCTGCCGGTGGCCGCCATCTGGGACGAGATCCCGGCCGACTCCTCCACCGCCGTGGTGGAGCGGATCGCGGCCCGTCACCGGGAGCTTGGCTGTGACAGCCTGGTAGCGCTGGGGGGCGGCTCCGTCATCGACACCGCCAAGGCGGTCAACATCCTCGCCTCCATGGGGGGGACGCGGCTGCTCGATTACGCCGGCGCCGGCTGCCTGACCCGGCCGCTGCAGCCGCTGGCGGTGGTGCCCACCACGGCGGGCACCGGCTCGGAGGTGACCCTGGTGGCGGTGATCAAGGATGAGGCGAGCGGGCGCAAGGTGCCCTTTACCTCCCCCTTCCTGCTGCCCCAGCTGGCGGTGCTGGATCCGCGCCTCACCCAGGGGCTGCCGCTCAACATCACCGCCGCCACCGCCATGGATGCCATGACCCACGCCATCGAGGCCTTCATCGGCACGGCCAAGAACCCGGTCAGCGACGCCCTGGCCCTGATGGCGGTGGAGAAGATCGCCAACGCCCTGCCCCAGGTACTCAGCAACCCGCAAAACAAGCAGCTACGGCTGCAACTGGCAGAGGGCTCCACCCTGGCGGGCATGGCCTTCTCCAACTCCATGGTGGGGCTGGTGCACGCCCTCGGTCACAGCCTGGGGGCCCGCTGCCACCTGCCCCACGGCCTGTGCATGAACCTCTTCCTGCCCACCGTGCTCGACTACAACCGGCCGGGCATAGACCCCGAACTGGCTCGCCTGCTGCTGCCGCTGGTAGGAGCCGAGCGCTTTGCCGCGACCCCGGCCGCCGTGCGGCCCCAGGCCGCCATCGAGGCGCTGCAGGCGCTGCGCAATACCCTGTGGGAGACGGTGAAGCTGCCGCGTACCCTGCGCGAGGCGGGTCTCACCGACAAGGAGCTGCTGCCCGAGATCCGCGACCTCGCCATCAACGACGGCGCCCTGCTCTACAACCGCAAGGATGCCGACCGGGCCCAGCTGCTGGCCCTGCTGGAGCAGGCCTGGGAGTGATCGCAAAGGCGGCCCCGCCTCGCGGGGCCACCTGTTACCAGCGGATGGTGGCGCCGGCGCCGTAGTTGCCGCCATCTTCGGGCGTCTTCTCACGCCAAATGGACTCCTTGTTGCGGCGCACTGCCTCTTCCCGCTCCTGCTTGCGCTCCCAGACGGGTTTCACCTCGTCCTGCGGCCGCTCCTGTTTCTGCCCCTTGTGATCGGTCACCGAGCACTGCTTGTCGCCACACTGATAGGCATAGGGTTCGACGGTGCAACCTGCCGTGGCCAGACAGAGGCCAAGCAGAGAAAGACGAAGAGAGGAAGGCAAGATCATGGGACGCTCCTGTTTGCAGCGGTCAACAAAAGAGGCCGAGTGTCAAACAGGAGGCAAATGGAATCAACCCTGCCGGCAGGCTTGATTGTTACAAGGGGTACACAGTGCAATGTATCAGCAAGCTGTTGATACATATCATGTTAATCATCGTGCTGACGCAAGCCCTCAGCCTTGCTCGTCGCTGAACACCCCGGTGGAGAGGTAGCGATCCCCCCGATCGCAGATGATGGCCACCACCACCCCCTGTTTGATCTCTGCCGCCACCCGCAAGGCGCCGGCCACGGCGCCGCCCGAGCTGACCCCGCAGCAGATCCCCTCCTCCCGCGCCAGCCGGCGCATCATGGCGAGTGCCTCCTGCTGGGTCACGTCCAGCACCCGATCGACCCGGGCGGGTTCGAAAATGGCGGGCAGGTAGGCCGCCGGCCAGCGCCGGATGCCGGGGATCTGGCTCCCCTCGGCCGGTTGCAGGCCGATCACCTGCACCGCCGGGTTCTGCTCCTTGAGGTAGCGGGAGACCCCCATGATGGTGCCCGTGGTGCCCATGGCGGAAATGAAGTGAGTGACCGCCCCCTCGCTCTGGCGCCAGATCTCGGGGCCGGTGGAGAGGTAATGGGCATCCGGGTTGGCCGGGTTGTTGAACTGATCGAGCACCAGCCCCTCCCCCCGCGCCTGCATGGCCAGGGCAAGGTCGCGCGCCGCCTCCATGCCCCCCTCCACCAGCACCAGCTCGGCGCCGTAGGCCTGCATGGCATCGCGCCGCTCCTGGCTCATGGTATTTGGCATGATGAGTCGCATCCGATAGCCCCGCGCCGCCGCCACCATGGCCAGCGCGATGCCGGTGTTGCCGGAGGTAGCCTCGATGAGGCGGGCCCCAGGCGCTAAGTGACCGCTCGCCTCCGCACACTTGATGAGGTTCAGCGCCGGCCTGTCCTTGACCGAGCCGGCCGGGTTGTTGCCCTCCAGCTTCACCAGCAGGGTGACACCGGGGTGGGGATTGATGCGACGCAGCGCCAGCAGGGGGGTATTGCCGATCAACTCTTCCAGCGTGGCAAAAGCCATAATGGGATCCATCCTTCGTGAACTGTTCTATACCTTGGCTAGCGGGTATGTACCCGACCGGGCTCGCAGTGTAAGCGACCCCAAACAGTTGGCAAAGGGGCGCCGACATGGTCAGATAACCCATCCCCCGTACCGAGGAGCAAGCATGAGCGAGATCATTCATCAGGCCAACCAGCAGCAATTCATCTGTGTGGTGGATGGCAAGGAGTCCAGGCTGCGTTACCGGCGGCTCGACGCCAAGACCATCGACGCCTACAGCACCTTCGTCCCGCCCGAGCTCAGGGTACAGGGGATCGCCGATCAGCTGGCGCGCACCTTCTACGACTGGACCCAGGCGGAAGGGCTCACCATAGTACCGAGCTGTAGCTACATCGACGTCTGGTTGCGCCGCAATGCCGGCTGACCCCCAGACGCGTCACCACACGCAAGCGTTCAACCTTCGCCCGGGAGCCCGGGAAGCCGACCTGCAGGCGCAAACCGAAGCCCTGCTGCGGGCCGATGACCTGCGCATGGATTGCCTCTGGGCAGCCCGTGAACTGGCACTGCCCGACTGGGCGCTGGGGGCCGGTTTTATCCGTAACCTCATCTGGGATCACCTGCACCACAAATCGGCGCCGACCGCCCTCAACGACATCGATCTTATCTATCTGGACAGCGCTGATCCGACGGGATTGCAGGAGGCCGATCACGAAGCCTGGCTGGCCGCCAGGATGCCGGGCCAGCGGTGGGAGGTGCGCAACCAGGCCCGCATGCATCTGCGCCAGCAAGTTCCCCCGTTTACCAGCTCGCTGTCGGCCCTCAACCACTGGGTGGAGCTGGCCCCCTACGGCTTTGCCCCCAACTGGTCCCTGCAGGTGGATCCCAACCCGCGCTGCCGCCAGGAGAGCCGGGTCTTTACCGAGCGGGTCAAGGCCAAGGAGTGGCAACGGCTCTGGCCTGACCTGGTGGTGAACTGGCCATAACCTGATTGCAATGTTTCGATAACCTTGGGCACACTAAGGAAAAGCTGTTTGTAACTCAATGGGTTAAATAATGCGCGACTTCTTCTCACTCGAACGCTGGCTACCGGGCCTCGCCGCCCTGCTGCAATACCAGCGGGCCTGGCTGATGCCGGATATTCGCGCTGGATTGTCGGTCGCCGCGGTGGCCCTGCCCGTGGCCATCGCCTATGCGGAGCTGGCCGGGGTGGGGCCGCTGGTCGGCCTCTACTCCTGCATCCTGCCCATGCTGGTGTACGCCCTGTTCGGCACCTCCCGCCAGCTCATCGTCGGCCCGGA
The DNA here is from genome assembly GCF_002259925.1 of Aeromonas sp. A35_P. NCBI lineage: Bacteria > Pseudomonadati > Pseudomonadota > Gammaproteobacteria > Aeromonadales > Aeromonadaceae > Aeromonas > Aeromonas sp. A35_P. Next base: position 7,816 of record NZ_NEVB01000144.1, read on the forward strand.
CGCCGCCACCTGCGCGGTGATCGCCGCCGTGGTGACCCCGCTGGCCGCCGGAGACGCCACCCGCCACTGGCAGCTGGTGATGACCATGACCGCCATGACCGGCTTCTGGTGCCTCATTGCCAGCCGCTTCAAGCTGGGGGTGCTGGCGGACTTTCTCTCCCGCCCGATCCTGATGGGGCTGCTCAACGGGGTGGCCATCACCATCATGGTGGGCCAGCTCTCCAAGATCTTCGGCTTCACCTTCAGCGAACGCTACCTCATCGAGCGGATCGCCGGCGGTGCCAGCTACATCACCCAGACCCATCTGCCCACCCTGGCCATGAGCCTGACCGCCCTGCTCACCCTGCTGCTGGCCAAACGCTTCAAGCCCGCCTGGCCCTCCTCCATGGTGGCCATGGTGGTGACGGCGGGGCTGGTGTGGGCGCTCGATCTCGGCCGGTTCGGCATCGCCACCCTGGGCGCCATCGGCTCCGGCCTGCCCGCCTTCCAGATGCCGGAGTTTCCCCCCGGCCTGATGCGGGAACTGGTGCTGCCGGCGCTCAACCTCGCCATGGTGAGCTTCGTCTCCATGATGCTGACCGCCCGCAGCTTCGCCGCCAAGAACGGCTACGAGATCGATGCGGACAAGGAGTTCCGGGCGCTGGGCATGGCCAACCTGGCGGCGGCAGCCTCCTAGGGCTTTGCCATCAGCGGCGCCGATTCGCGCACCGCGGTCAATGACGCCAACGGCGGCAAAAGCCAGCTGGTCTCCATCATCGCCGCCGCCGTCATCGCCCTGGTCACCTTCTACCTGACGGCGCCGCTGCAATACATCCCTACCGCCGCCCTCGGGGTGGTGCTGGTGATGGCATCCTTGTCCCTCACCGACTTTCGCGGCCTGTGGGCCCTGCGCCACTCCGACCGCTCCGCCTTCTGGCTGGCGCTCATCACCTTTGTCAGCGTGCTGGCCATGGGGGTCATTCCGGGCATCACCCTCGCGGTGCTGCTGGGGCTGTTCCAGTTCCTGCGCAACGTGATGCGCCCCACCGACCAGCTGCTCGGCATGGATGACGAGGGCGTGGTACGCACCCTGGGGGACAATGAGCAGGCCAAGGCCATTCCCGGCATCCTGGTCTATCGCTTCAACTCGCCGCTCACCTACTTCAACGCCCCCTACTTCAAGCGGCGGGTGCTGGCGCTGCTGGTACAGGATCCCCACAGCCCCAAATGCCTGGTGGTGGACGCGGTGGCCTGCTTCACCCACCAGGATATCAGCGTGATGAGCATGCTGGGGGAGCTGCACCGCGACTTGAAACGGCGCGGCATCCACATGGTGATGGCCGGCCGCCACGGCCAGATGAGCCTGTGGCTCAAGCAGGCCGGGATCCGGGTCGGTGACGAGGGGATCATCCTCTGCCCCGACATGTATCAGGCGCTGCGCATGACCCGCTGCTACCGCGAGCCGGTGTTCAAGGATGAGAGGTGGTGGAGAGCACCACCGAGGCCATCCTGTCGCGCTGGCCCCAGGATGAGGCCCTGCCCGACTCGGCGCGCCTCACCCTGCCAAGCGAACAGGAGGCGGGCGCCACCCCGGCCTGACCAAGATCGGCCCTGCCCCTGCGGCAGGGCCCGCGCTCTCTTCCCCTTCTTGGTCACCGCCACGATTGCGCCTCGCACTCGCTTGGTGTTAAATGCCCGTCCAGATGGCGCCGACGAGGGCCATCCCCAGTATTTGGACACCCCATGCAAACTCAATCCCACGCAGGTCCGGGCACTCTCTTCTCCCTGACCTGGCCCCTGTTTATCGATCTCGCCCTGCACTTTCTGACCGGGGCCCTCAACACCTTCATGGTGGGTCACGTCTCCTATCAGGGGGTGGCGGCGCTCGCGGTCGGCAACCAGGTGTTCGATCTCGCCATCACCCTGTTCAGCTTCGTCAGCATCGGCACCAGCGTGGTGATCACCCAGTATCTGGGGGCCGGCGACAAGGAGAAGGCCCGCGTCGTCATCCACACCGCCATCGGTTTCAACCTGCTGGTGGGGCTGGTGGCCGCCGTCGGCGTCATCGCCGGCGCCAGTACCATGCTGGCGCTGATGAACCTGCCCGCCAACCTGATGAGCGATGCCACCCTCTACCTGCAGATCATCGGCCTGTGCCTGCTGCCGGAAGCGGCGGCCCTCTGCCTGGCCGCCACCCTGCGCGCCCACGGCCACACCCGTCAGGCCATGTACGTGACCCTGACCGTCAACCTCATCACCTTCGTCGGCAACCTGCTGCTGCTCTACGGCTGGTTCGGCCTGCCCCAGCTCGGGGTGGCCGGGGTCGCCATCAGCACGGTGGCGGGCCGCATCGTCGGGGTGGTGCTGCTGGTGTGGCTGGTGGCGCGCAAGACCGGCATCCACCTGAAACTGCCTGAGATCGTCAAACCCAGCCGGCTGATGTTGGGCAAGGTGTTGCACATCGGTCTGCCGGCCGCCGGGGAGAACCTCTCCTGGATGCTGCAGTTCATGGTGGTGACCGCCTTCGTCGGCCTGCTCGGCGACAAGGCGCTGGCGACCCAGTCCTACTTCTTCCAGATCTGCCTGTTCATCCTGCTGTTCGGCCTCTCCATCGGCCTTGGCAACGAGATCATCATCGGCCATCTGGCGGGGGCCCGCCGCTTCGAGCAGGCCTACACCCAGCTGATGAAGAGCCTGAAACTGGGGCTCGTCGTCACCGCGCTCATCGCCCTCGCCGCCGCCCTCAACGGCCGCACCATCATCAGCCTGTTCACCGATGACGCCGACATCATCACCCAGGTGGCGCAGCTGTTCTTGATAAGCCTCATCCTGGAACCCGGCCGCACCTTCAACCTGGTGGTGATCAACGCCCTGCGCGCCACCGGTGACGCCCGTTTCCCGCTCTACATGGCGCTGCTCTCCATGTGGGGAATTGCCGTTCCACTGGCCTATTTCCTTGGTATCATGCAGGGTTATGGACTGGTCGGTATCTGGTTGGCGCTCGCCTGCGACGAGTGGGTGCGCGGTCTGGCCATGTTCTGGCGCTGGCGCAGTCGTCGCTGGCAAAACAAAATTCTTGTTGAAACATAAGCGGAATCACAATGAAGAAGATAGGACTCTTGTTGGCGGCCATCCTGCTCAGCCCGCTCGCCATGGCACAAACCGCCCCCGCCGCCCCCAAGGCGCAGGCGGCCCAGACCTGGTACGTGGCCCCCATCGCCATCGATGAAACCAGCGAGGCCCAGCAGGCGCTGACCAAGGACTTCATGGCCCAGATGATCAAGACCATCAAGATCAACGAGTACCAGACCGGCAAGGCGGTGGGCAAGACCAAGTCGCCCAAGTGGCTGATCCGCACCAAGCTGATGCCGGCAAGCAGCGAACCCCTGGTCGGCAAGAAGCACCCGCAGGGCCTCACCTACGGCAAGGGCATCCCCACCCAGGAGATCGTCGGCGAGCTCATCATGAACGGTACCCTGGTGGCCCATGTGGGCCAGGGCTGGCGCGAGCCCATCGTCCCGGGTACCCCGGTGGCCGAGAAGATCTCCATCGCCAACTATCAGTACGCCATCGGCAACGAAGCCAAGTCACCGGATCTGGAAGAGCTGGCGGCGCAGATCGGCTTCGAGGTGGGCAAGGTGATCGCCCGCGATGGCAAGCCGCTGCCCGAGAAGAAAAAGAAAAAAGAGTAAACGCGACGCCTGTTACCAAGAAGGGGCCCTGCGCCCCTTTTTGCTGCCCGCCCGGCGGCCCCAGGCTGTCATCCGGTCGTCACAATTGTGATCCATCCGGCACTTTTCAGACTCGCCGCTTACCGATAAAAGCCTTATCAGCTTGTGATTCAAACAGTTAAAAATCGCCCGTCGAATGCAGCAAATCATTGGTCCCGAATTGGAGCCGGATCACATTTATCTCGCAGGGGACGCGGTAGTTTGGTCTTGCAGGCACAATCAAACGAAACCAAGGAGGCCGCATTACATGTTCCCAGAGTACAGAGAGCTCATCTCGAAACTGAAGAGCAGTGATGTCCATTTCCAAAAGAAGTTTGACTTGCACAACGACCTGGATGTGGAGATTAGAAAGTTGGAGAAACATCACGCCAGCGACTACAGCGCCGAGGTGAAGGATCTGAAAAAACAGAAACTCAAACTGAAAGAGGAGATATACGACATCCTCAAACAACATCCACAATAGACGCCTCGACGAATACCTGGATAAGCAACTTATCCTGCCAGCCCGGCCCGACGCCGGGCTTTTTGTTGGCCGCTCATCAGGAGGCGACGGCCGCTTGCGCCCCCTGGCGTCGAAACTCGCTCGGCGTCTGGCCGGTATGGCGGCGAAAAGCACTGTTGAAGGTGGACTTGCTGTTGAACCCGGCCCGGTAACAGACAGAGGCCACCGTCTCGTCGCTCTCCTGCAGCAGTCGCTTGGCCTCCGCCACCCGATATCGATTGAGCCAGTCGTAGAAGTTGCCCCCCGAACAGGCGTTGATGGCGCTGGATGCCTGATGAAGGCTCAGGCCGCACTCCTCGGCCAGCTTGCCAAGGGAGAGGGCGGGATCCCGATAGGCACCGCGCCCGAGCTGGCGCTCCAGCGCCTCGAACAGGGGGCGCAGGCCCTCATCCCGAACCGGTTCCGATGCAGCGTCATTGACGCGCTCGCGCACGCCCCCCTCAGGCGCGCCTCCCTGTTGGGGCAGCCTGGCATGGGCCAGCACCTGCAGCAGCAGATAGGCGGTGACGGGAGCCTGCAGATAGACGGTAGAGAGCGGCCAGCCGAGCCAGCTCAAGGCAATACGCACCAGCAACAACAAGGCCACCAGCAGTTGCAATCCCTGCAACTGGGCGACCCAGGCCCGCAGCGCCGGTTTGCGGCTGGTTACCCCCAGGTGCCGTTGTTGCCACCAGTAGGCCAGCCCCAGCAGGGCGATGCAGGCCAGATAGCGGTTGCCATAGAGAGTGATTCCGGGCCACAGCGCATCCCCCTGCTTGCCAAGCAGGATCCAGCTCACCTTGTCGGCCCCCGGCAGCAACCAATAGGGCAGCGCCAGCCCCATCACCAGCAGCGCTGGCAAGCCGTGCACCAGCCGCTCACGCCAGCAACCGAGTACCGACTCCCCCTGCAGGGCCCTGATATAGCCATACAGGCAGAACGGCAACATCACCACCAGGGGATCGGCCAGCTTGAGCAGATGGGGCCACTGCAGAAACCACTGCTGCTGGTGATAGAGATACTCCAGCGCCTGCACGCCGCTCAGGCTGAGCAGGGCCAGCAGATAACCGGCGGCGGCATCCCGTCGCATGCGGCGCAGCCAGCCGAGCGTGGCCAGCAGCAACATGCCGGTCAGGCTCAGACTGAGCACGGCGGCCACTTCTTCCCACTGCATATGCGTCCTCCTGCAGGTGCGGCGCCATCGAGCCGTACCTGTTTACCCTTGTTTTTATTATGTTTTCCAACCAATGACCGGTTCCATCCAGCGAGGCGACAGAGATGAAACCGCTGCGCTTAAATACCTTCGCCTGCGGCTGAAAAGCAACAGAACAATAACAAGTCAGGACCACAGAAGGAACTAGGATGAAAACCCATTTTCCCCTAACCCTGCTCGGCTGCCTCGTACTGGCCGGCTGCCAGGAGAACAACAGCGAGCCGGATCCTGCTCGCCACTACGACGTCACCCTCACCTACACGGAGCAGGGTGTTCCCCACATCAAGGCGAACGACTACGCCAGCCTGGGCTTCGGGGCCGGCTACGCCCATGCCGAAGAGAACCTCTGCACCCTGAGCGAGCAGATCATGAAGCTGCGGGGAGAGAAATCCCGCTGGCTGGGCGCGGGGGAGCAGCAGCGCAACCTGCTCTCCGACGTGGGTTATCGCGCGCTCGACCTGCCTGCCCAGGCCGCGGCCCTGTATGGCAAGCTGGCGCCGGATGCCCGTGACCTTGTCGAAGGCTATGTGGCGGGGTTCAACCACTCACTTGCCGGCCGCGCCGGCCCGGCGGACTACCCCTCCCCCTGCCGCGGGGCCGAGTGGGTCGAACCCATCACCCCGGTCCAGTTGTTGGCCTATCACCTGGATCTTGCCCAGCTGGCCAGCGGCCGCAGCTTTATCAGTGCCATGGCCAGCGCCCAGCCCCCCGCCACTGCCGGTGCACAGGGACGTGCCGCCCTGCCCGCCCCGGCGCTGGATCCCGTCTCGCAGCTCACCTCGGAGGGGATCGGCAGCAACGGCTGGGCGCTGGGGGCGGATCGCAGCAGCAACGCCAACAGCCTGCTGCTCGGCAACCCCCACTTCCCCTGGGATGGCGAGCTCAGATTCTTTGAACAGCACCTGCAGATCCCGGGCAAACTCAATGTGACCGGTGCCACCATGATGGGCTTTCCCGCCATCCTGATCGGCTTCAACGAGCAACTGGGCTGGACCCACACCGTCTCCCAGTCCAAACGCTTCACCTTCTATCAGCTCACCCTGGATCCCGCCAATCCGCTGCGTTACCGCTACGGCGACCAGTGGCGGGAGATGAGCCAGAAAGAGATCACCGTACAGGTACGCCAGGCCGATGGCAGCCTGCAGCCCCATGTCCAGACCGTCTATGCCAGCCATTTCGGCCCCATGGTCAACCTCGCCTCCCTCTCGCCCACCCTGGGCTGGACCAGCAGCAGCGCCGTCAGCTTCCGCGATGCCAACGCCGGCAACTACAAGATGCTGGAACAGTGGCTGGCCATGGCCAGGGCCCAAAGCACCCCGGCGTTCTTCGAGGCGCTGGCCGAGCATCAGGGGGTGCCCTGGGTCAATACCCTGCTCGTCGACAAGACGGGCCAGGCCAGCTATGTGGATGCCACCCAGGTTCCCCGCCTCGGCGCCAAGGCGGAGGCCTGGTGGCGAGCCGCCTCCCAGACGCCGCAACTGGCCCCCATCTGGCTGGATGGCGAGGGCAGCGTGCTGTTGCCGGGCAACGATCCCGATTTCGAGTGGGTCGACAGCGGCCAGACCCGGGCTCCCGGCCTTGTCCCCCTCAGCCAGGCCCCCCGCCAGACTCGCAGCGACTACGTCTACAACGCCAACAGCAGCCACTGGCTGACCAACCTGGCGGCCCCGCTGGAGGGATACTCCATTCTCTACGGGCCGGAGCAGACGGTGCGCAGCCCGCGTACCCGCTACAACGCCCAGCTCATCAGCACCCCCGATACCATGGGACTGACCGGGGCTGATCGCCGCTTCACCCTGCAGACACTGCAGCAGGTACTGACCCACAACGGCTCCCTGTTTGCCCGCGAGCTCAGAGACCCCTTGGTGGCACGCTGCCAAGCACACCCGCAGATCCTGCTGACCAGCGGCCCGCTGGACTTGACGCCGAGCTGCAACGCGCTCGCCAACTGGGATGGCGAGTATCAGCTTGAAAGCCGGGGGGCTCACCTGATGCGCGAATGGTTGACGGCGTTTCGCACCAGCGGCCACAGAGACATCAAGGATGCCCTGTTTGCCATCCCCTTCGATCCGGCCCATGGCGCCACCACCCCGCGCGGGTTGGCGCCCTGGAGCGGTGCACCGGATGAAGACCCGGCCCTGCTGGCACTGGCCCAGGCCCAGCAACGGTTGCAGGCGGCGGGTATCGCGCCGGATGCCGAACTCGGCGCACTGCAATTCGTGCAAAAAGCGGCCGGGCTGACCCCCATCGCGCTGCCGGGAGGCAACTCGTTCGAGGGCATGTTCAACATGGTGCAGACCAACCTGCCTTCGCGCAGCAGCTCGGATCTCGCCAACATAGTGACCGGCAAGGCCGTGGCAGGCACCACGCTGCGCAGCCTGGATGACGACGGTGACGGCCAGCCCGAGCTGCGTTATCGCGCCAACTACGGTTCCAGCTTCGTGCTGGCCCTGCAGTTCGATGACGCCGGCCCCAAGGCGGAGCGCTTCCTGAGCTACGGCCAGTCCCATGACCCCGAGAGCCCGCACTTCACCGATCAGACCGAGCTGTTCGCCCGTCAGCAGTGGCAGCCCATGCGCTTCACCGAGCAGGAGATAGCGGCCCACCAGGAGCGCACCCTGCACCTCAAGGTACTGCGTACCACCAGCCCCTGAGCGAACCCAGTCAATCCAGTCATAAGAAAAGCGGGCCAATGGCCCGCTTTGTCATACCTGTTTCGCCCCATCCTCACACCGGCGGATGGAATTGGCTGGCCTCGCGGGTGGCCATCTCCTCGTAGGTGGCCCACTTCTGCCACGCCACTTGCTGCGCCACCTGCATCAGCCGCTCGGCCTCCTCTGGATGGCTCTGGGCCAGCACCCGATAACGGGTCTCCTCCTGGCGGTATTCCGCAAGCGGAATGGAGGGGCGCAGGCTGTCGAGGCTGAAGGGGTTCTGCCCGGCACTGCGCAATACCGGGTTGTAGCGCATCAACGGCCAGTGACCGGAGGCGACGGCGCGTTTTTGCTGGGTCAGGCCAAACTCCATATCTATGCCGTGGGCGATACAGTGGCTGTAGGCGATGATAAGCGACGGGCCCGGATAGGCCTCCGCCTCACGCAAGGCCTGCAGCGCCTGCTGCGGGTTCGCGCCGAAGGCGATGCGGGCAACATAGACGTTGCCGTAGGCGATGGCCTGCAACGCCACATCCTTCTTGGCAAGCGTCTTGCCCCCCGCCGCGAACTTGGCGACGGCACCGAGCGGGGTCGATTTCGACATCTGGCCGCCGGTGTTGGAGTAGACCTCGGTATCCATCACCAGCACGTTCACATCGCGGCCGGAGGCGAGCACGTGATCGAGCCCTGATGAGCCGATGTCATAGGCCCAGCCATCGCCGCCTACTATCCAGACCGAGCGGCGCACCAGCTGATCGATAAGCGAGAACAGCTCGCGAGCCTTGCCGGATTTCACCTCCTCCAGCCGCTCGCGCACTTGCGCAACCCGGGTGCGCTGGGCGCGGATCTCCGACTCCAGCCGCTGCGGGGCACTGACAAGTGTCTCCACCAGCTCGACCCCCAGCTCCCCCTTCATTGCTTCGAGGGCCACCACCGCCTGACCGTGATGCTGGTCGGCGGTGAGACGAAAACCAAAGCCAAACTCGGCGTTGTCCTCGAACAGTGAGTTCGACCAGGCCGGCCCCTTCCCTTCGCCGTTCTTGGCCCAGGGGGTGGTCGGCAGGTTGCCGCCGTAGATGGAGGAGCAGCCGGTGGCGTTGGCCACCAGCATGCGATCGCCAAACAGCTGGGTCAGCAGCTTGAGGTAAGGGGTCTCGCCACAGCCGGCGCAGGCACCGGAGAACTCGAACAGGGGCTCGAGGAACTGGGTGCCGCGCACCGTGGAGAAATCCACCCGCTCGCGAGCAGGCCAGGGCAGGCTCTCGAACCAGCGCAGCGCCTGCTTCTGGCCAGCCAGATGCGGCGCCTTGTCCATCATGGCGATGGCACGCACGCCCTCATGGCTCTCATCTTCTCCGGCCCGCACCGGGCAGGCCTGCACGCACTGGCCGCAGCCGGTGCAATCTTCCGGGTAGAGCTGCAATGTGTAGCGGCTGTCGGGGAAACCCTTGGCGGTGATGGGCACCGACTGCGCTGCCTCGGGGGCACTCGCCAGCCAGTCCTGATGGTAGAACTTGGCCCGCAGCGCCGCGTGGGGGCAGACAAAGACGCAGTTGCCGCACTGGATGCAGATATCCGAATTCCAGATCGGGATCTCGCGGGCGATATCCCGCTTCTCGAAGCGGCTGGTGGCGGTGGGGTAAGTGCCGTCCACCGGCAGCATGGAGACCGGGATGCGATCGCCACGCCCCGCCAGCATCTCGCCAGTGACGCGCTGGACAAACTCGCTGCCCCCCGGTGCCAGTGGCAGCGGATAGTCGCTGATCTGCTCCTCACCGGCCGGGATGGCCACCTGATGCAAATGAGCCAGGGTGTCGTCCACCGCCGCGAAGTTGCGCTCGACCACTTCGGGCCCCTTGCGAGCATAGCTCTTCTCGATGCTCTCCTTGATCAGCGCAATGGCCTCATCCCGCGGCAAGATACCGGCCAGGGCGAAGAAGCAGGTCTGCATGATGGTGTTGATGCGATTGCCCATGCCGTTGCGCTCGGCCACCCGATCCCCATCGATGCAGTAGAGGCGGATATCGAGGGCACGGATGCGGGCGCGCAGCCGCTCGGGCAGCTCGGCCCAGACCCGCTCAGGCTCATAGGGAGCATTGAGCAGCAGGGTCGCACCTTCGGCGGCATGTTCCAGCAGGTCTACCGACTCGACAAAGCCCCACTGGTGGCAGCCGATAAAGCTCGCCTGTTCGATAAGCCAGGGGGCATCGATGGGCTCGGGGCCAAAGCGCAGGTGGGAGACGGTGCGCGAGCCCGACTTCTTGGAGTCGTAGACGAAGTAGCCCTGGGCGTGGAAGCCCTCCAGCTCGCCGATGATCTTGATGCTGTTCTTGTTGGCACCCACGGTACCGTCGGCGCCGAGGCCGAAGAAGAGCGCCCGCACCCGGCTCGCGGGCTCCAGATCGCCGATGGGGTGCCAGGCCAGACTGAGGCCCGACACATCGTCCACTATCCCCACGGTAAAGCGCGGGCGTGGCGCCTCGGAGGCCAACTCCTCGAACACAGCCGCGCACATGGCAGGGGTGAACTCCTTGGAAGAGAGGCCGTAGCGACCGCCACTGAGCCAGGGCAGCCGCTTGATAAGGCCGCGCTGCAAGCCATCGATGAGAGCACTCTGCACATCCAGCAGCAGGGGCTCGCCACCGGCGCCCGGCTCCTTGGTGCGATCCAGCACCGCCATGCGGCGCACACTCTGCGGCAGTGCATCGAGCAGCGCCTGTACCGGGAAGGGGCGATAGAGGCGCACCACCAGCACCCCGGTCTTGCGATCCTGCCGGTTGAGCCAGTCCACCGTAGTGCGGGCGGTGGCGGGCCCCCGATCCCATCAGCACGATGACATCGGTGGCATCGGGCGCGCCGTGGTACTCCACCAGCCGGTAGTGGCGGCCGGTCAGCTCGCCGAGGCTCTCCATGCACTGCTGCACCCGCGCCGGCACCGCCTCGTAGAAGGGGTTGACGCTCTCGCGGGACTGGAAATAGGTATCCGGGTTCTGGGCGGTGCCACGCATCACCGGATGATCGGGGTTGAGCGCCCGGGCGCGGTGGGCACGCACCCAGTCGTTGTCGATCAGTGCCCGAATTTCATCTTTGTGCAGCGCGACTATCTTGTTCACCTCGTGGGAGGTGCGAAAGCCGTCGAAGAAGTGGATAAAGGGCACCCGGCACTGCAGGGTGACGCTGTGGGCGACCAAGGCCAGGTCCTGCGCCTCCTGCACCGAGCCGGAGGCGAGCATGGCAAAGCCGGTGCTGCGCGCAGCCATCACGTCCTGATGGTCACCAAAAATCGACAGCCCCTGCGCCGCCAGCGAACGGGCCGCCACATGGAATACCGCCGAGGTGAGCTCGCCGGCGATCTTGTACATGTTGGGCAGCATCAGCATCAGCCCCTGACTGGCGGTGAAGGTGGTGGCCAGCGCCCCCGCCTGCAGGGCACCGTGCACGGTACCGGCCGCCCCCCCTTCGCTCTGCATCTCCACCACGGTGGGGATGTTGCCCCACAGGTTGGTCTGCCCCTCGGCGGCCCAGGCATCGGCCAGCTCGGCCATGGTCGAGCTCGGGGTGATGGGGTAGATGGCGCACACTTCGCTCAGCTGGTACGCCACCCGGGCCGCGGCTTCGTTGCCATCGACCATGATCAATTCATGTTTCATTGGGACTCCTCCGGTTGGCGCAGCTCGATGGCGTGGCAGGGACACTGGTCATGGCAGGCACCGCAGCCGGTGCAGCGCTCGGCATCCACCTGATACCCCAGACCCGGTCCCAGCTTGGCGATGGCCTGTTCGGGGCAGCTGCCATAACAGCCGTCGCACTCGAAGCAGTTGCCGCAGGAGTAGCAGCGCGCCGCCTCATAGCAAGCAGCCGTCTCGTCCAGTCCACCGATGATCTCGCCAAAGTCGTCCCGCGCCGAGGGCGGTTTGACCGGCTGGCTGCTGGCGGGAGCATGGGTCTGGAACCAGAGCTGCAACTGCTCGGGCCCCACCAGCGGGTAGGAGAGCGGCTTGTGGTAGAGGCGACCACGCAGCCAGGCATCCATATGGCGCGCCGCCTTCTTGCCGTGCCCGGTGGCGATGGTGACGGTGCGCTCGGAGGGCACCATGTCGCCGCCGGCAAAGAGGCCCGGTACGTCCGTCATCAGGTTCTCGCCAACCTGTACCCCCCCTCCTTGTTGACCCGCACGCCGGGGATGCTCTCCAGCACGCTCAAGTCCACCTCCTGACCGAGCGCCAGGATGAGGGAGTCCGCTTCGAGGGTTTCAAACTGGCCGGTGGGCACCGGCTTGCCCTGTTCATCGAGCGCCATCACTTCCACCTCTATGCTGGTGCTGTCGAGCTGGCGGATGGTGCGCAACCAGTTGATCTTGATCCCCTCCTCCTCGGCCTCGTCGGCTTCGAAGGCGTGGGCCGGCATATGATCCCGGTCGCGGCGGTAGATGATCATCGCCTCATCCACCCCGAGGCGGCGAGCGGTGCGGGCCGCGTCCATGGCGGTGTTGCCGCCGCCGTAGATGGCCACCCGCCGTCCCAGTTTGGGTGGCGGCAAGCCCTGCTCCTCCGCCAGGCTCGCTTGCTCGAGGAAGCTCACCGCATCGAGGATCTTGCCCGCCTCCCGGGCCGGAATGTCGACCCGTTTGGCCAGATGGGCACCGATGGCCATGAAGACGGCGTCAAAGCCCCCCTGGTCGCGCTCGCGCAGTACATCCTCCACCTTGTGGTTGAGGGTCAACGTCACCCCGGCGGCCAGAATACGGGCCACCTCCCGATCCAGCACCTCGCGGGGCAGGCGGTAGGCAGGAATGCCAAAGCGCAGCATGCCGCCGGCGAGCGGCCCCGCCTCGCGGATCTCCACCTGATGGCCGAGCCGGTTGAGGTGCCAGGCGCAGGAGAGGCCGGAGGGGCCGGCGCCTATGATGAGTACCTTCTTGCCGCTGGCGGGCGCGGGGGCGGCAGGCTGCCAGCCCCTGGCCAGCGCTTCGTCGCCGAGAAAACGCTCGATGGCGTGAATGGAGACGGCATCATCCACCTGGGCCCGGTTGCAGGCACTTTCGCAGGGGTGATAACAGACCCGCCCGTGGACCGCAGGCAGGGGATTCTCTTCGATGAGGGTCTGCCAGGCGGCCTCAAAACGGCCCGCTTCGGCCAGGGCAAGCCAGGCCTGGATGTTCTCGCCAGCCGGGCAGGCATGGTTGCAAGGTGGCAGGGCCGGCCGCCAGACGGGTAGCCGAGTACGGACCGGGCCTGTTCCCGTCTTCTGGGAGAGATCCGGCTGTGGGGTCATATCCAGTTGTTTGCTCATACATTGCTTTCTTCTTTTTGGGTGACAGGCCCCATCCGAATGCACTTGATACCGTTTAACCGAAGCGGACGGTGGCCGGAGAGGGAAGAAGCGAAAGCGTCAGAAACTGGAAGCTGACTCGATAATGGACTGATTTGTGTACTGAATGACGGATCAGGATCAAAAAATGTTGCACTTTATGAGGTATGGAGTGTACAACGTGACCCGTGTAACATCTTGCCCGTCTGCAGGGACTCCGCTCGGGCTCGCGCCCCAAACGACGCCGCACCGTCGGCGACCCCGAGTGAACGCCATCCCTGCAACCATTGCTGCACGGAACGGGGTTCGCCCGCTTCTCTCCTGCACTGGAACCGTCATCGCACAAGGACCCGGCCATGCCCACACTCGCCAGCATTCATCTCTACCCCATCAAGTCGACGGCAGGCATGCCACTGACCCGCGCCCTGGTCACCGAAGAGGGACTGCAGGGGGATCGCCGCTACATGGTGGTCAAACCGGACGGCAGCTTCATCACGGCCCGCACCCATCCCCAGCTGCAGCAGGTGGTGGCCACCCCCATCGAGGGCGGCCTGCAGCTGCGCTATCCGGGCTTTGAGCCGCTCACCCTGCGAGAGACCGGGTTCAGCCGCGCGCCCCGGGCCACCGGTGTCTGGAAAGACAGCTTCAACGCCCTGCACACCCACGCCCTGGCCGATGCATGGCTGAGCAAGGTGGTGGGGGAGGCGGTGCAACTGCTCTGGCTTGGCAAAGAGTCCGCCCGCTTTCGGGAGAAGACCGGCACCCGGGTCAGCTTTGCCGACGGTTACCCCCTGCTGCTGATAAGCCAGGCCTCTTTGGAAGATCTCAACCTGAGATCCGACGCGCTGCACCAGATGAGCCAGTTTCGCACCAACCTGGTGGCGAGCGGCACCCTCCCCTTCGAGGAGGACGGCTGGAAGCGGATCCGCATCGGCGAGGTGGAGTTTTTGGTGGCCAAGCCTTGCAGCCGTTGCATCATGACCACGGTGGAGCCGGGCACGGATCGCTTCAATGCCCTGAAAGAGCCGCTGGCCACCCTCACCCGCTACCGGCGCGGCGAGGATGGCGAGGTCTACTTCGGTCAGAACCTGGTGGCCCTCAACGAGGGCTGGATTGAGGCGGGCAGCGAGATCGAGGTGCTGGAGCGCGCCCGCGCCCCTGTCTACCCCAACGCAGCCCCCAAAAAACGGGAGCTGGTGTGCGTGGCCCGCGAGCCGCTGGCGCGGGATCTGGAGACCTTCTGGTTCGAGGCGGCCGATGGCGAGCCCCTGCCCGACTATCTGCCGGGCCAGCACCTGCCCATCAGCCTGGATATTGGCCTGGGTCTGCGGCGCGAGCGCCTGCAGCGCCGCTATACCCTGAGCTCCACGCCAGAGCGGCCCGAGCGTTACAGCATCAGCGTCAAGAAGGTGGGGGGCGGCCGCATCTCCCACTGGCTGCACCAGCAGCTGCAACCGGGTGACCGTCTGCTGGCCGCCAACCCCGCCGGCGAATTTCATCTGGGCCGGGATCGCAATCTCTTGCTGCTTTCGGCGGGCTCGGGGGTCACTCCCATGCTCTCCATTGCCCGCACTCTGGCCTTGCGCGGGGAGCTTGGCGACGTGCACTTCATGCACCTGTGCCGCAGCGAGGCGGACATTCCCGCCGCCGGCGAGCTGCACGCCCTGGCGCAGCAGGGGATGACCCTCACCCTGATCCTGAGCCAGCCCGATACGCACTGGCAGGGGCTCAAGGGGCGGCTGGATGATGTTCACCTCAAACAGATCAAAGGGTTGCAACAGCGGGAAGTGTTTATCTGCGGCCCCCACGGCTTTATGGCCGATGCGGCCACCAGACTGGCCGCCCTTGGCGTGCCGGCCGGGCGGATCCGCCAGGAGAGCTTTGGCGGCGCCATTCTATCCCTCTCCCGCCCCCATCAGGCGGTGCAACTGCGCATCGGCGAGCAGGCGTTTGCCGGCAACAATCAGGGCACAGTGCTGGATCAGGCCCACAAGCAGGGGGTGGAGCTGCCCTGGAGCTGCCGCGCCGGCATCTGCGGCAGTTGCAAGCAGACCCTGGTCTCGGGTGAAGTGGATCACCCCGATGCCCCGGCCATCACCGCCGCCGAGCGAGCCGCGGGCAAGATCCTCACCTGCTGCGCCGTGCCGCTCACCGACATCGTCATCAAATAAGGTGATCGAGACACAATAATACCGCCGGCCGGGAGCATGCACCCGGCCGCGCTTTTCACCCCCTTTGCCTTCGCGTCTACTTTCTCGCACCTTTTCGCCGACCCGCCGCCTCGGCCGCACCTATGTGATCACCAAGGATCCCGCCTACGAGCAGCAGTACATGCGGATCCTGGCCATTCGCAACGGGGAGCAGAACCGGCCGCAGGGCTACAACCGCATCTACTGGGACTTCGTCGCCGCCAACGGCCAGAACCCGCGCCCCGACAGCCAGGTGCGTCGCGGCCTCATCGATCTGATGAAGGATGCCGGCTTTACCGAGGGCGAGCTGGCCAAGCTCAACGAAGCCAAGAACAACTCGGATGCCCTGGTCAACACCGAGGTGGCCGCCTTCAAGCTGGTGCAGCAGACCGATGGCGATCTGGTCGCCAACCAGCAGAAGGCCATCGCCATGATGCATGACAAGACCTATCACCAGAACAAGGGGCGCATCATGTCCCCCATCGACGACTTTTACGTCATGATGGAAACCCGCACCCAGCAGGCGGTGGATGACGCCACCAGCCAGTCCGCCATGCTGCGCTACCTGTTCATCGCGCTCGGCCTGGTGTTGATGTTCTTCCTCTGGCGCACCTACAAGGCGCAGATCGATCTGGTCGGCACCTCGGTCAGCCAGCTCAGAAGCGATCTCAACCACCTGGCCGAGGGGGACTTCTCCCAGCCCATCAAGGTGCCGGCCGGTGCCAAGGAGAGCCTGATCGGCCTGCTCGCCACCATGCAAAGCACCCTCAAGGGGATCATCGCCCAGGTATCCCACTCCAGCGAAGAGCTCTCAGGCTCGGCCGACAGCATCGCCCAGATAGCGGAGCAGACCGCCCAGTTCGCCACCTCCCAGCAGACCAGTACCCAGACCATGGCGGCCGCCATCGAGGAGCTGGTGGTGAGCATCAGCCACCTCTCGGACAACGCCACCCACGCCGACGAGCTGAGCAAGATCTCCGCCAACACCCTGGAAGAGGGCTCCGGGGTCATCAAGCAGACCCTCGACAGCATCCAGAGCATCTCGGATACCGTCTCCAACGCCGCCAGCAGCATCGCTGATCTCAACAGCCACACCCAGCAGATCTCGGAGATCATCGAGGTGATCCGCGGCATCGCCGATCAGACCAACCTGCTGGCCCTCAACGCCGCCATCGAGGCGGCCCGGGCCGGCGAGCAGGGGCGCGGCTTTGCGGTGGTGGCCGACGAGGTGCGCAACCTCGCCAGCCGCTCGGCCGCCTCCACCCAGCAGATCACCGGCATGATCGGTAAGATCCAGAGCGGGGCGGACGCATCCATCCGCAGCATGGAGAACACGGTCAACAACGTCTCCCGCGGGGTGAGCCTGGCCAGCCAGACCGGCGCGGCCATCGCCAGCATCCAGGATCACGCCTCCAACCTGACCGGCCTGATGGGGGAGATCAGCCACACCCTGCGCGAGCAGTCCACCGCCGCCAACGAGGTGGTCTCCACCGTCGGCAACATCACCTCCCTCTCCGAGCAGTCGGGGGATGCCGCCCGCCACGTCTCGCAGGAGGCGGCCAAGCTCAAGCAGCTGTCACGGCTGCTGCGCCAGGAGATGGCCCACTTCAAGCTGTAGCGCAAAGCGCACAAAGCAAAACGGCTGCCCGAGGGCAGCCGTTTTCATTGGCGCTTTCGCTTAACCGCGCAGGGCGGCGATGCGCTGTTCGATGGGCGGGTGGCTCATGAACAGCTCGCTCATGGAGCGCTTGCCGTTGATGCCGAACGCCATCATGGAGCCTTCCAGCCGCGGCTCGGCACCGCGGGAGAGGCGTTCGAGGGCGGCGATCATCTTGTCGCGGCCAGCCAGTTTGGCAGCGCCGGCGTCGGCGCGGAATTCGCGCTGACGGCTGAACCACATGACGATGATGGAGGCCAGCACGCCGAACACCATCTCCAGCACGAACACGGTGATCATGTAGGCAAAACCGCCGGTGCTGCTGCTCTCTTCCTCGTTGTTGGAGCTGAAGAAGTTGCTGATGACGCCGGCCACGATGCGGGCGAAGAACATTACGAAGGTGTTCACCACCCCCTGGATCAGGGTCAGGGTCACCATGTCGCCGTTGGCCACGTGGCTCACCTCGTGGGCCAGCACGGCTTCCGCCTCGTCACGGCTCATGCTGTAGAGCAGACCGGAGGAGACGGCAACCAGCGAGTCGTCACGGCGGGCGCCGGTGGCGAAGGCGTTCATCTCGGGGGAGTCGTAGATCCCCACTTCCGGCATCTTGATGCCCGCTTCACGGGCCTGACGGGCCACGGTACTGACCAGCCAGTGCTCGGTCTCGTTGCGGGGTTGCTCGATGACCTGGACGCCATAGCTGCGCTTGGCCATCCACTTGGACATCAGCAAGGAGATAAAGGAACCCCCAAAACCGAACACGGCACAGAACACCAACAGACCGGAAATGCTGGACTTGTTGATCCCCAGAACCGAGAACAGGATATTGAGTACCACCCCCAGCACCAGCATGACGGCCAGGTTGGTCACCAGGAATAGCATAATTCGCTTCATATTGACTCCTTGTGAGATATGGATGCGTGGCCCGTCACCAGTTCGCTGCCGGCCGGGCCACACCTGTCACGCATAATAGACAGTTTCTATGAATGTTCGCTGAATGTCGGATTCAGAGCAGGGGCGAAATGTCGAGTCGCCCGCGCAGATCAGCCTCGAGCGGATTGTTTACAAAGGGTATTTCACCCAAAAACGGGGCCGGCAGCAAGCCCCGCAGGGTGTCCAGATTCTCCTGATAGTGGCTCATGGAGCCGTGCAGCCGGTTGATGACCCAGCCCGCCACCGGCAGGTTGTTGTTGCGAATGGCGGCGAAGGTGAGCAGGGCATGGTTGAGACAGCCCAGTTTGGCCCCCACCACCATGATCACCGGCATGTTCTCCTGCTTGACCCAGTCCGACAGCAGGTGCTTGCGATCGAGTGGCAGGAACCAGCCCCCCGCTCCCTCCACCACCACCAGCTCGGCCCCCGCCTGCTCAATCTGGCGCAGCCCGTCCGACAACCCCTTCAGGGTGATGGCGTCGCGCGCTTCGCTGGCGGCGATATGGGGCGCGATGGGCGGCTCGTAGGCGTAGGGATTGACCAGATCGTAGGGCAGCGGCAGGCTCGCCGCCTCCTGCAGCAGCACCGCATCCAGATTGCGCAGCCCCTCCGGGGTGCGGGCACAGCCGGCGGAGACGGGCTTGTAACCGGCGCAGCGGATGCCGTGTGCGGCGAACTCCAGCAGCAGGGTGCGGGCGACCAGTGTCTTGCCCACATCGGTATCGGTGCCGGTGACGAAGAAGGATTTGACCATGATGACTCCTCAATACGGTGCGGGTGCCCAGGCTCGATATGGCGGGGCACCCGCAGCTCAATTCTCTCGGCCTAGATCGCCGGTTAACGGCGGATCAGCTGGCCGAGGCAAACCTGATAACTGGCGGCCAGCAGACCATCCGGCTGACGATGGGCCTCATAGGCCTGGCTCAGACGCAGCAAGCGCTGACGGCTGCCAAGGCCGGTATGACGCTCGTCATTGACCTGGCTGGCGCCGATCCCCTTGAGATCGCGCAGCAAACCGTTGAGCTCGGGGTAGCCGAGCGACCATGTCAGGCTCTCCAGCACAGGGGCGGAAAACCCGCCGGTGGCGATGGCATGCTGCAATTGTGGCAGGCTGAGGAAGCGATTGACATGAGCACACTCGTCAACCGTACGCCAGGCCTCACGCAGTTGCCAGAGCGACTCGGCCAACAGGGTCGAGAACAGCAGCCGGCCACCGGGTTTGAGCACCCGGTGCAGCTCGGCGAAGGCCTGGGCCGGTCGCTCGCACCATTGCAAGGCCAAGCTGGAGAAGACCCAGTCAAACGTCCCGTCGGCAAAGGGCAATTGCTCGGCATCGCCGCACAGCAGGCGGGCGCCGCTGCCGCGAAGGGCCGCCTGGGCCAGCATGCCAGGGGCGAGATCCAGCCCGGTCAGCTCGCTGCAACGCCCGGCCAGAGCCGGCAGAAAGAAGCCGGTACCGCAGCCCAGATCGAGCCCGCGACCTTCCAGCCCCTCATGCATACCCGCCGCACTCATCCGCACCAGCAGCGCCTGCCCCACCTCTTGCTGGAAGCGGGCGTGGGCATCGTAGTGACGGGCGGCGGCGCCAAAACGGCGGGCAAGCTGGGCCTTGTCGACCGCCTGAAAACGCTCATGCAGCATGGGTGCCCCCTCTCTCGTTATCAACCAGGCAGGGGCCGAGGGCATCGAGCAGCCGATCCACGTCCTCAGCGCGGTGAGCGGCGCAGAGGGTGATGCGAAGGCGCGCCGTGCCGACCGGTACCGTGGGCGGGCGGATGGCACTCACCCAGACGCCGCATTCGCGCAGCCGCTCGGCCAGTTGCAGGGCTGCACCGCTCTCCCCCACCAGCAGCGGCTGGATGGGGGTATTGCTGTCACCCAGCCGCCAGCCCAGCGCCTGCGCCCCTTGCCGAAAACGGGTGATGAGTTCACCAAGCTGGCCGCGGGATTCGTCGGCGGCGCGCACCAGTTCGATGCTCTGGCGCACGGCGCAGGCCTGAGCCGCCGGCATATGGGTGCTGTAGACGTAATGGCGGGCGAAGTTCACGAGATACGCCACCAGCTCGCGACTGCCGCCCACAAAGGCGCCGGCTACCCCCAGCGCCTTGCCAAAGGTGCCCATCTGGATGTGCACGCCGGCCGGGTTCACCCCCTGGGCCGCCAGGGTGCCGCGCCCTTGTGGCCCCAGCACGCCGAGGCCGTGGGCATCGTCGATCATCAGCCAGTTGCCGCTTTTGGCGGCCAGGGCTGCGAGCTCGCGCCAGGGGCCCTGATCCCCGTCCATGCTGAACACCCCCTCCGAGACGATCAAGCCTCGACTTGGCTCAAGTTGACGCTCAAGGGCCGCCATGTCGTTGTGACCGAAGCGTTTCATCTTGCAGGGGAGCTGGCTGCCCATCCCCTGCAGGGAGGCGTGGTTGAGCCTGTCCTGCCACAGCAGATGCTCCTTGCCGAGCAGGGCCTTGAGCACAGCCTGATTGGCCGAGAAGCCGCAGTTGAACAGCAGCACCGCCTCCACCCCCAACCAGTCAGCAAGCGTCTCTTCCAGCTGCTGGTGGGCCCGGCTGTAACCGGTCACCAGCGGCGAGGCACCGGCCCCCGCACCATAGCGCTCGATGCCCTCCTGGAAGGCGACCTTGATGGCGGGGTGACCGCCCAGCCCCAGATAGTCGTTGGCGGAAAAGTTGAGGTAATCGCCCCCCCCAACCTTGAGCCGCCCGCCACTCGCGCCGTCGGTAGCGACGCGACTGCGCAGCAGGCTGGCCTGTTCGCGTTCGGCCAGCGCTGCGCTCAACTCAAAGGGACCCGTTACTGCGGGGCCCGTCATGACCGCACGGTTCCTGCACGGGGGCGGGTGGCGTCATAAAACATCTCGGCGGGTTCGCTCTGGCGACTCACCTCGGCCAGCAGCTCCTCTTCTTGAACCTGATCCGGCTTCTGGGCCCGCTGGGCGGGGCGAATGCCAAGCCGCTTGAACAGCTGCATGTCGCTGTTCTCGTCCGGGTTGGGGGTGGTCAGCAACTTGCAGCCGTAGAAGATGGAGTTGGCCCCCGCCATGAAGCACATGGCCTGCATCTGCTCGTTCATCTTCTCCCGCCCGGCGGAGAGACGCACGTGGGAGGCCGGCATCATGATGCGCGCCACGGCGATGGTGCGTATAAACTCGAACGGATCCAGGTTCTCCTGGTTCTCCAGCGGCGTTCCCTTCACCTTGACCAGCATGTTGATGGGCACGCTCTCCGGGTGACGCGGCAAATTGGCGAGCGCCATCAAGAGGCCCGCCCGATCTTTCGCCTGCTCCCCCATGCCGACGATGCCGCCGGAGCAGACCTTCATGCCGGCGCCGCGCACATGCTCCAGGGTATCGAGCCGGTCCTGATAGGTGCGGGTGGTGATGATGTCGCCGTAGAACTCCGGCGAGGTGTCGAGGTTGTGGTTGTAGTAGTCAAGGCCGGCGGCGCCGAGGCGCGCCGCCTGATCGGCGGTGAGCATCCCAAGCGTCATGCAGGTCTCCATACCGAGCCCGCGTACCTCCTCGATCATCCGCAGGATATAGGGCATGTCCTTCTCTTTGGGGTTGCGCCAGGCCGCCCCCATGCAGAAGCGGGACGAGCCGTTGGCCTTGGCTTCGCGGGCCCGCTCCAGCACCTTCTCCACCTCCATCAGCCGCTCGGCCTCAAGGCCGGTGTGATAACGGGCGCTCTGGGGGCAGTACTTGCAATCCTCCGGGCAGGCACCTGTCTTGATGGAGAGCAGGGTGCTCACCTGCACCTCGTTCGGGTCGAAATGGGCGCGGTGCACGATCTGGGCCCGAAACAGCAGATCGTTGAATGGCAGGGCAAACAGGGCCTGAACCTCGGCGAGGGTCCAGTCGTGACGAAGGGCGTGAGCGCCCGCGGTGACAGCATTCATACATGGCTTCCGGTTGTTATTGGTGGGATCCTGCGCCGCCTTGCTTGCAAGACCTCTTTGCAAAAGTTCCTTGCAAGAGAGAAGCGCAAAACCCGCCACCTGGCCCGGGCGAACAGAGATGCGCGCAGGGCCAAGTGGCTGAAATTGTTGGCTAGTGTAGAGAGCGCGCGTAGACTGTCAACACCGACCAGATCAATCAAATTGACAACAGAACAACAAATGACCAACCAAGAATTCGATTTGCACCATGTGTGGCACCCCTATACCTCCCTCACCCACCCCCTGCCCTGCTATGAAGTGGCCAGCGCCAAGGGGGTGACCCTCACCCTCAGCGACGGCCGCCAGCTGGTGGACGGCATGAGCTCCTGGTGGGCCTGCGTGCACGGCTATCAGGTGCCCGAGCTCGATGCGGCCGCCACCACCCAGCTCGGCAAGATGTCCCACGTGATGTTTGGCGGTCTGACCCACGCACCGGCGGTGGAGCTCTGTCGCAAGCTGGTGGCGATCACCCCAAAGGGGCTGGATCGGGTGTTTCTGGCGGATTCAGGCTCGGTGGCGGTAGAGGTGGCGCTCAAGATGGCCCAGCAGTACTGGCACGCCAAGGGGACACCTCGCGCCAAGTTCATTGCCCTGCGCGGTGGCTATCACGGCGACACCTTCGGCGCCATGAGCGTGTGCGACCCGGATGGCGGCATGCACGAACTCTACAAGGGCTTCCTGCCCGAGCACCATTTCGTCGAAGCCCCCAGCTGCCGTTTCCACGCCGAGTGGGACGAGCGTTGCGTGGTGGAGCTGGCCACCCTGATGGCTGATCATCACGAAGAGATCGCCGCCATCGTGCTCGAACCCATAGTGCAGGGCGCCGGCGGCATGCGCTTCTACCACCCCCGCTACCTGCAGTGGGTGCGCGCCCTGTGCGACGAGTTCGGCGTGCTCTTGATTGCCGACGAGATAGCCACCGGCTTTGGCCGCACCGGCCAGCTGTTTGCCTGCGACTGGGCCGGCATCAGCCCCGACATCATGTGTCTGGGCAAGGCGCTCACCGGCGGCTACCTGACGCTCTCGGCCACGCTCACTACCGAGCATGTGGCTCGCACCGTGTGTGATGGGAAGGCCGGCGTCTTCATGCACGGCCCCACCTTTATGGGCAATCCGCTGGCCTGCGCGGTGGCCAACGCCTCCATCGAACTGCTGCTGGCCTCGCCTTGGGCTGAGCGGGTGCGCGCCATCGAGCATCAACTGCGCACCGAACTGGTGGAACTGACCCTGCATCCGGCAGTGGCCGACGTGCGGGTGCTCGGCGCCATCGGGGTGGTGGAGATGAAGGAGCGGGTGGACGTGGCGCGCATCCAGCGCAAGTTCGTGGCGCTCGGGGCCTGGATCCGCCCCTTTGGCAAGCTCATCTACCTGATGCCCCCCTTCGTCATCAGCCCGGCACAGTTGACCGTGCTGACCGGCGCCATCGCCGCCGCCATCCACAGCGGCGAGTTCTGAGCCAACAGCGCAGACCCTGCCGCTCAGGCAGGGTCTTTTGAATCTTTTTCATCAGAATGTGAGCAAGACACCAGACCCGGGCCGCCAGGACGCGTAGACTGCGCGGGTTTTACCCAACAGATGTACCGTTCCCATGCGCCTCTCCATTGCTGCCAAAATCAACTTCTTCCTGCTGTTCATCTTCTCCATGGTGCTGGTGTTTTCCGCGGCCTATCAGGCGGTGCGCGAGCGCGACCTCATCCTGACCCTCATCAAGGAGCAGAGCCGCGAGCAGACCGAAGCCGGCCGCGAGCACGAGCAGTCCAAGGACAGGTTCGACGAGCTGGCACTGGCGGGCAAAGGGAGCCTGGAGGTGGTACACGACGGCATGCACAGCAAGCTGGTGGTGACCCGCCCGCTGCTGGCCAAGAAGGATTTTCGCGGCACCGATTGCACCAGCTGCCACCAGGTGCCGGAGAATACCGTGCTGGGGGCGGTGCGCTTTGATTACTCCCTCGACACCCTGTTTACCCGGGTCGAGCAGAACATTCTCACCTCGGCCCTGAGCCTCACCGTCATCTTCGGGCTGGGGCTGCTGCTCACCCTCTGGGTCATCCGTACCTAGATCGTCCGCCCTCTCAACCAGCTGACCCGCTCCATGGAGGAGGCCACCGATCTGCACGACTTCGGCCACCGGCTGGAAGGGGATGAGGGGGACGAGATTGGCCGGGTGGCGCTCGCCTACAACCAGATGCTCGACAGCGTGGAACGCCAGCTCGGCAAGCGCTCCGCTGGCGAGCAGCCGCGGGCGGGGCAAGCGCCCTCCAGCCGCGACCCCTCCGGGCCGGCAGACTAGCCCAGGTAGTAGAACAGCAGGCTGGCGACGAGGATCAGCAGCAAGATAGCCAGGTGCACCCGCCCCGTGTCCTCCCGCCGCCGGCAGCGCCAACGCTCTGCCAGCAGCACCGCCAGGGTCAGCAGGCAGCATCCCCAGAGCCCGTGCAGCAGCCAGGGGGTGAGCTGGGGATCCCAGCTCTGGCGCACCTTGATCCCGCCATAGACCAGAAAACCGTAGGCCACCTCTGGCCGGGCGAAGTGGTAGAGGGAGAGCAGCACGATAAAGCCGCCCCAGCAGAGGATCACCAGCCCCCGCAACACCCGTGTCAGCCCGTCCGGCCCCCGTCGCCGCTCTTTCACGTCCATCCCCCGTTCCGCTGGCCCGCCAATGAAGCGATTGGCGCCGAAATCCCCCCCAGAGTCCGACATTTTTGCTTGTTTATCAAACCTGCGCGGGTAAGATGAACGGCTTAGTCTGCCATGGTGGGCCATCTGTGCCCGGGCCAGACCCCTAGTGTTGCAAATAGCGCTGCAAGAACAAGCTGGAGACAATATTTCGATGACGCACGCATCCGTAGTAGATGTGCTGGCCGGTAAGTATTCGGTCGGCACCACCCTGACAGTGAAAGGGTGGATCCGGACCCGCCGTGATTCCAAGGCGGGGATCTCATTTTTGGCCGTTTCCGATGGCTCCTGTTTCCATCCGGTACAGGCCGTCGTCCCCAATACCCTGGCCAATTACGAGAATGAAGTGCAGCGTCTGACCACAGCTTGCTCCGTCGAAGTGACCGGCACCGTGGTCGAGTCCCAGGGCAGCGGCCAGGCGTTCGAACTGCAGGCCACCGAGGTCAAGGTGGTGGGCTGGGTCGAAGATCCGGACACCTACCCCATGTCCGCCAAGCGCCACAGCATTGAGTACCTGCGCGAGCAGGGCCACCTGCGTGCCCGCACCAACATCGTCGGCGCCGTGACCCGGGTACGCAACTGCCTCTCCCAGGCCATTCACCGCTTCTTCCACGAACAGGGCTACCTCTGGATCGCGGCCCCGCTCATCACCGCCTCCGACACCGAAGGGGCCGGCGAGATGTTCCGCGTCTCCACCCTGGATCTGGAAAACCTGCCGCGCACCCCGCAAGGCAAGGTGGACTACGACAAGGACTTCTTCGGCAAGGAGACCTTCCTGACCGTATCCGGCCAGCTGAACGTCGAGACCTACGCCTGCGCCCTGTCCAAGGTCTACACCTTCGGGCCGACCTTCCGCGCCGAAAACTCCAACACCAGCCGCCACCTGGCCGAGTTCTGGATGGTGGAGCCGGAAGTGGCCTTCGCCGATCTGGAAGACAACGCCGCGCTGGCCGAAGCCATGCTGAAGTACGTCTTCAACGCCGTGCTGAGCGAGCGCCGCGACGATCTGGAGTTCTTCGCCCAGCACGTGGACAAGGACGCCATCGGCCGTCTGGAGCGCTTCGTTGCCTCCGATTTCGCCCAGATTGACTACACAGACGCCATCGAAGTGCTGAAGAACTGCGGCAAGAGCTTCGAGTTCCCGGTCTCCTGGGGTATCGATCTCTCTTCCGAGCACGAGCGCTACCTGGCCGAAGAGCACTTCAAGTCACCGGTAGTAGTGAAGAACTACCCGAAAGACATCAAGGCCTTCTACATGCGCCTCAACGACGATGGCAAGACAGTTGCCGCCATGGACGTACTGGCCCCGGGCATCGGCGAGATCATCGGCGGCTCCCAGCGTGAAGAGCGTCTCGAGGTGCTGGATGCCCGTCTGGCCGAGATGGGCCTGAACAAGGAAGACTACTGGTGGTACCGCGACCTGCGCCGCTACGGCACTGTGCCGCACTCCGGTTTCGGTCTGGGCTTCGAGCGTCTGGTGGTCTACGTGACCGGCATGGGCAACGTGCGCGACGTGATCCCCTTCCCGCGTACCCCACGCACCGCCGAGTTCTGATTACGGGACTTTGCCGACAAAGCCGACCTCAGGGTCGGCTTTTTGTTGCCCGCCCCCCTGCCACCGGCTTGCCTTGGCCACAATTAATCACTTTTTTTGCAACAAACCACTCCCCTCGCCTTTTTATCCTGCTACCCTGCCCGCCTTCAAGCTCCATACGATGCCACCTGTTACCCATAAAATAACAAAAGGGTTAATACGTGGTTTTTATGGCGTTAAATCAAAAAGCGATGAGTTATTGAAGTACCTCAAATTTTTGCCCCCTTGTGGCAGGCAAAATAACCACTAACCCTTTAGGGCTAAATAAAAAACAGACAATCCCGGTCCATGCGCCCAACACAGCACTTACATGGATTAAATAACGCGAGGTAATGGAATGATCTTGATGGAATTTTTGGTGGTACTCGGCTGCTTGCTGCTGGGTACCCGGTTTGGCGGCATGGGGCTGGGTCTCATCAGCGGCATCGGTCTGTTCCTGCTGACCTTCGTGTTCGGTCTGGTGCCGGGCGAACCGCCGGTGCAGGTGATGCTGACCATACTGGCGGTGATCGGTTGTGCCGCCACCCTGCAGACCGCCGGCGGTCTCAACCTGATGATGCAGGTGGCCGAGCGTCTGCTGCGCCGTCACCCCCAATACATCACCATACTGGCGCCGCTCACCACCTGGACCCTCACCTTCCTGTGCGGTACCGGCCACGTGGTCTACACCATGTTCCCCATCATCGCCGACATCGCGCTGCAGAAGAACATCCGTCCCGAGCGCCCGATGGCAGTGGCCTCCGTCGCCTCCCAGATGGCCATCTGCGCCTCGCCGGTCTCGGTGGCCGTGGTCTCCATGGTCTCCATCCTGGCGGCCGGTCACGGCATCGGTCAGGCCTACGGTCTGCTCGACATCCTGATGATCGCCATCCCCTCCTCCCTGACCGGCGTCATCGTAGCGGCCCTCTGGAGCCTGCGCCGCGGCAAAGATCTGGACAAGGACGAGGAGTTCCAGGCCAAGATCCAGGATCCGGAGCAGCGCGCCTTTATCTATGGCGGCGGTGAAACCCTGCTCAACACCAAGTTCCCGAAAGAGGCCTACTGGTCTACCTGGATCTTCTTCGCCGCCATCGCTGCCGTGGTGCTGCTGGGTGCCAACGAAGGTCTGCGTCCGGTCTTCACCATCAAGGACAAAACCGGCCCGCTCTCCATGAACCTGGTGATCCAGATGATGATGCTGATCGCCGGTGCCATCATACTGATGCGCTGCAAGGTCAAGCCGGGCGAGATCGCCAACGGCGCCGTCTTCAAGGCGGGCATGGTCGCCATCTTCTCCGTGTTCGGGGTCGCCTGGATGAGCGAAACCTTCTTCCAGGCCCACATGCCGCTGCTCAAGGAGACCCTGGCCCACGTGGTACAGGCCCAGCCCTGGACCTACGCCCTGGTGCTGTTCCTCATCTCCAAGCTGGTAAACAGCCAGGCCGCGGCGCTGACCGCCATCGCCCCCATGGGGCTGGCGCTGGGGGTCGAACCCAAGCTGCTGATCGCCTTCCTGCCGGCGAGCTACGGCTACTTCGTGCTGCCGACCTACCCGAGCGATCTGGCCTGTATCGGTTTCGACCGCTCCGGCACCACCCGCATCGGCAAGTTCATCATCAACCACAGCTTCATCATTCCGGGGCTGATCGGGGTGGTGACCTCCTGCTCGCTGGGCTTTATCCTGACCAGCATACTGCTCTGACGGGGTCGCACCGCGCAATCCGTTCCACAGGCCCCCGCTCGGGGGCCTGTGCTTTTCGCTCACCTTCCCGCTTTGCCAACCGCCCGCACTCTGGGTAGCATGACCCCTCTTTTTCTTGCGGAATCTCCCCCATGTCTCGCGTCATCGTGCTCTGGAGCGGCGGCAAGGATGCCATGCAGGCGCTCTGCCATGCCCGTGAAGCGGGTCATCAGGTGGTGGCACTGGCGACCTTTGCCCCCCCTTCGCCCCGCTTTCTCGCCCATCCCCTGTCGCAAGTGCGCCGACAGGCAACGGCCCTCGGGCTGCCCCATCGGCTGGTCACCATAGAGGCGCCGTTCGATCTCGGTTATGAGCGGGCGCTGACCAAGCTCAAGGAGGAGTGGCAACTCGATGGGGTGGTGACCGGCGATATTGACAGCGTGGCCGGCGCACCGAACTGGATCCGCGAGCGTTGCCGCCCGCTTGGCCTCACCGTCCACACCCCGCTCTGGCAGCAACCCCGCGAGGCGCTGCTGGCAGATCTGCTGGCCCGCGGCATCGTCGCCCACCTCTCCTGTGTCGATACCGATGTGCTGACCCCCGAGTGGGTGGGGCGGGTGCTGGACAAGGGAGCCCTCGCCGAGCTGCAGCAGCTGGCGGCCACCCGGGGCTTCGATGCCTGCGGCGAGCAGGGGGAGTATCACACCATGGTGACCGACGGCCCGGGCTTTGTGGCGCCGCTGGTGCTCGGCCACTGGCAGGTCGCCCGTCAGGAACGGCTTGCCTATCTGCTGGAGGGTGAGGAGTAGCACGCAGTTCCGTTCGACCGGTTGGCTCCGGCACAACAGATAAAAAACGGGAGGCGATGGCCTCCCGTTTTGCTTGTCATGCAGCCTATCTGGCCAGCTTGCCCAGCACCCGCTGCAGCAGGCGGATGCGCGGCTCGACGCTCTCCAGCAGCAGGAACTCCGCCTCCGAGTGGAAGCCGCCCCCCATGGGGCCGAAGCCATCGAGCGACGGCACGCCCGCCGCGGCGGTGAAGTTGGCATCGGAGCCGCCACCGGCCTCCAGCCAGTTGAAGGTGATCCCCTCCTCTTTCGCTGCCACCGCAACCAGCGCCATCAACGCCTCGGTGTCGCCGCCCGGGCGCATCGCCGGCTTGAAGCTCTGACGATCCACCTCGACCCGGCAACCGGCGAGGAAGGGGTTGTTGGCCATGAAGGTGAGCCGCTCGTGCACGGCGGCCGCTTCGTCATTGCTCCAGAAGCGCAAGTCGACGATCGCCTCGGCAAAGTCCGGCACCACGTTGACGCCGGTCCCTCCCTGCACCACCCCCACGTTCATGGTGGTGCCGGTGTCGAGGTTGACCTGCTGGTTGATGGCGAGCACCCAATGGGCCAGCTCGGTAATGGCGGAGATCCCCTCGCTCAGCACAGAGCCGGCGTGGGAAGCCTTGCCGTGGAAGGTAATGCGGTACTTGGCATTGCCCTTGCGGGCGCTGATGAGATCCCCGTTCGGGCGGGCCGCCTCGGCCACCAGCACGCAGCCGCTCTGCTTGGCTTTTTCCACCAGCCACGCTTTGGACCAGGGGGAGCCTATCTCCTCGTCACAGTTGCAGCAGACCAGCACCTTGAGCCTGGCCAGCACGGCCGGGTCCATCCCCTTGAGGGCATACCAGGTGGAGAGCAGGCCGCTCTTCATGTCCGACACGCCAGGGCCAAAGGCCTGATTGCCTTCCACTTTCAACGGGCGCTTGGCCGCCGTCCCCACCGGGAAGACGGTGTCCATGTGGCCCACCAGCATCACGTCGTAATGGCTGGCGCCGGGGGCATTGGTTGCCTCGAGGCAGGGGCCGCACTCGGCGGCGAACTGGTGGCGAGTCACCTGCCAGCCGATGGCCTCATATTTCTCGGTCATGATGTCGGCCACCGTCGCCACCCCGGCCGGGGTGCGGGTACCGCAATCGAGGTTGATGAGGGGTGCCAGATCCGCCAGGTAGGCGTCCAGAGAAAAAGCGTTGCGAGAGTCTGTCATTGTCATCTCCTGGGACAGGTGGGCACGCCTCCCGTCCGATAGCCGAGTGAAAGGGGCGTACGACCCGTGTCGTCCGCCACCCGCTTACATAAACAGCAGATAGTTGAGGTGAGCGCCGTCACCAGGGCGCCAGCCATGGGCACACAGGTGCGCTTGACCACCACGAAGGGGGAGACTTTGGCGATGCCCGCGCAGGCGATCAGCACAGCCGCGATGGGGGAGGCGGTGCGGCCTATGCTGGAGGCGAGCTGCATCGGCAACAGCATGGTCACCGCCGGCACCCCGAACTTGACCGCCACCCGCACCAGCGCCTGGGAGGCGCCGATATGGGACATGTAGGTCGCAAAGCCGGCCACCGCCATGATGGTGAGGCCGAGGCCCGCCGCCCGGTAGGAGAAGATCCCCATGAACACCTCGAACAGGTCAAACAGGGCGAAGCCGGTGCTCTTGTCGGCGGGCAGAATGGGGTGCAATCCCAGCCAGTAGGCGACGGTGAAGATGGCCATGCCGGCCAGTGCCAGCACCGCCTGCGGGTTGTAATCCTTGACGATGCCGTAGACCACGGCCAGCAGTACGAGCAAGACGAAGACGAGTTCCAAATATTCACTCCTGATAAAGTTATCGAGGAGCGGAATCTAGTGGTCTGACCGCGCTTTCCCATTGATCCCTGTCAAGAAAGATGGCTTGACCGCACTTCGATAAAATAAAATGCTGCACACTTAACAAAAAACGGTCTTTTAAACTAAAGGCAAACCTTTAGAATCCCTTTGCCACGCGTTCTGGCGAATAACCTCAGGCTTTTTTGCTTTGGATCAACGTCAGGGGCCAGTGAACTGGCCAAGATGCGCAACGACACACAGAGACCGTTTCGCGCCGGAGAGAGTTATGACAGACCGAGCCACCGCAGGCATGACGACCTGCGACTACAAGCTATGGGACATCCTCGTCGAGTCTGCAAAGGAACGCACCACCATTCGTTACTCCAAGCTGGCCAGGCAGGCCGGGCTGGAGAATTGCCAGGATGAGCTGCGCACCCTGTTGCAACGCATCCGTATGTACTGCACCGAGCACCAGTTGCCGATCCTCTCCGCCATCGTGGTGGACGATGTGGGCAAATATACCGGCCTCTCCTCCAGTCTGCCGGACGCCCCCTGGGAGCGGGCCAAGGTGTTTGACTACCAGTGGCCGGTTGCGCCCTGAGTGCTCAGCCCCTCACCATAACGCGCCCACCGGCGCGTTTTGTACTTCTTCGGGCCCCTTCTCCTGAACCGCAGGCAAAAAAAACCCGCCGAAACGGCGGGTACTAAGCAAGCAACGCTCTGGATGACCAGAGTAAAGAGTTCAGGCTGTCGAATCTTGCCACCTCCGGCACCACGCGAAAGAGGTAACAGGACAACATGGGTTTGCATAAATCGCTGATTTACCCAAGCTTCATGCTGACCATCGACGGGAAATGAGACTAAAGTGAAGGCCCTGCTTAAGGAAATGATTTATTAGTATTCCATTATGCACAGAATGAATTTACGAGGCGTCGACCTCAACCTGCTGGTGGTGCTCAAGGC
>NZ_NEVB01000145.1:0-4052 GCF_002259925.1 Aeromonas sp. A35_P
CCTTCTTCGTGGGGGCGCTCAAGGGGGTTGGCAAGGTGTATCTGCAAACCGTGCTGGACTGCTACAGCCGCCACGCCTGGGGACGGCTCTACACCAGCAAGCTGCCGGTGACCTCGGTTCATGTGCTCAATGAAGCGGT
The DNA here is from genome assembly GCF_002259925.1 of Aeromonas sp. A35_P. Lineage (NCBI taxonomy): Bacteria > Pseudomonadati > Pseudomonadota > Gammaproteobacteria > Aeromonadales > Aeromonadaceae > Aeromonas > Aeromonas sp. A35_P. The sequence goes on from NZ_NEVB01000145.1 coordinate 140, forward strand.
GCTGCCGTTCTTCGAAGCCCATGAGGCACGGGTCTATACCATCCTGTCGGATAACGGACGCGAGTTCTGCGGACGTCCTGACCATCACCCCTACGAGCTGTTCCTGCAACTGGAGGGCATTGAGCACAGAACCACCAAGGTGCGCAGGCCGCAGAGCAACGGTTTTATCGAACGGCTGCATCGCACACTGCTGGATGAACACTTCCGTATCAAGGGGAGGACGACCTGGTATGAATCGGTAGAGCAGATGCAGACAGACCTGGATAGCTACCTGGAGCACTACAACACCCAGCGGCCACATCAGGGCAGGATGATGGAGGGACAGACGCCTTACAGCATGTTCAAGAAGGGTCTGAAATTGATACCGAAGGAAGTGCGCACTAAAGTAGCGTAAACAAGACACCGGTTTGAGGCCGGTGTCAGGTGATAACTAGATCTGTACACTCTGAGTGTTGTCAGATAGCCTTCAAGTTTTTTCTCTGCAGCTAGCAACTTAGCGGTCAACGCTTCTGCTTCGGCCTTGGTTCGGCGCGTCTCTGCGTCCACATTCATTTTACGCTTTGCGACTTCGCGTGCAGCTTGGGCTGCCGCATCGCCTTGCATTTGCATTTGCATAGAGATCCCGAGCCTGAGGCCACCGTTTGCAGCCTTGATAAGTTCGTGCTCCGTATAGACTCGCTCTTTGCGCAGCAGCCCGACCTCCTTTCCCTCGATGTCTTTAAAAACAGCATCTTGCTCCTCTGCTGTCGGTTTGCGGGTGGAGACTCCTGCCCGTTCTGCAGAGAGAATCGCTTGCTGGGCAGCCTGCTGAGCTACCCATTCTGCGCGAGTTAGACGTTGACGCTTTGGCCCAAGCCGAGCTAACCCGAACTCCCGACCCACAGCTTGATAAAGTCGGTCTTGCCAATCTCTCATTGCATGGTTGTGGGCGTACTGTTGAGCTGCTTTGGTTTCTCCCTTACGCTTTGCTTCGGCTGCCGCAGCTCTGCCCTGGTGGAGATCGTTGAAAATTTGTCCGGGCTTGGGGACTGCGTAGAAGTGTATGTGCGGGTGCTGTTCATCCTGATGCTCGATCACCGACACCAGATTTTCCCCATATTCGCTCTTGAGCCACGCCAGAGCCTTCTCTTTGAATTCTGGCCACTCGTCTCCCTGCCTAAGGGTAGCTAAGAACTCCTGCAAGGAGTACAGGGGCATCTGAGCGGAGCTTCCGACCTCTAGCGTCTTTGGCCTGCGCGCCCCATGCTTCAGCCTGTTCCACAGCTTCAGAGGGGGAGCAGCCAAAGACCCTGATCGGCTCCTGTGGTTGTTCGACGTGCATACAGTGCTCTCGTTTTCTCTCGGCCTCTGCTGCTACATCTCGTATGCTCCATGCCCCTTTCTGTGGCTTCCTGGCATATGCTTCTACGTGCCCAAACTGGTACATTGTGCCCTCTGCTAACTGACTATCAATCTGAGTTCAAATGAGTTTTTTGTAATGGCAGCACAAGTAAAGTAACCGACTATTACATATCACCTTTCCGCTTCGCTGGAAGGTCGATATGTGTCGGCCCTGCGGGGCTAAAGCTGCCGCGCTGCGCTTGCCTCCCACTCGGCTCTGGCAGAAACTCCCTTCGAGAGTTTCTGCCATCACGAGATGGGCTCATGGTTGGCAACATGCATCTGTAGTTCGACCCGCTATCTTGGAGTAACAGTTACCTTTTCCGGTTCTATTCCTGCAGCTAGCTGCCCCCGCATTTCGCGGCAGAGCTCGTGGTAAATCCCGTTCACGTGCTCTTTGTTGGCCAGTGGGCTATTCGGGTTTGACTCGCGGATCTCGTCAAGCATCAGCTTAGTGACTTCCAGCCACGCCTGGCGCTGTAACCACTGTTCTGCTGTGTCGTTGATTTGCTGCTCCAGTTGTCCCCGCATCGTCTTAGCTTGACGCTTCCAAATCGCCGTGACTTGCTCCTGATCGTCTTGTCCCGCCTGATACCCAAGGAAAAGGCCATCGTTCAATCTATCCGACATAACACACCTCATAGAGTTTTTTCAGTACCGAATGACGGGGTTTTAATCGACTGTTGCAGTGACTCGCGGTTGCCGCCATCTGCCTTGGTTTGCTTTGATACATCACGAGCTGCGGAAAGCCCTGTAGTTTGCAGGTTACTGCCTACTGTAGACATGCCGCTTCTAACTTCGCCCTCGATGCGCTCAGAACCACCCAGACCCGCAACAGAGCGACCCAGCCACAACATGACACGATCCGGCAGCCAGTGAACCAGGGCAAAACAGGCATGAGTCAGGCCCATCATCAACAGCACGTAGACAGAGACGATCCCCACAAACTTCACGATCCCGACGACACTACCTGATTGAGCACCCGCCACCATTGGCATGAACGTATCATTCACTACACCGGCCATCGCGTTGCATAAGCCGATTGATACAAAGACCGCGATCACCATCAACATCGGTTTAATCACAATGCTGGCCAGCATTCGATACCCCTCTCCAGCAGTCCCGATCTCTTCTTCGCCGTAGGGGGAGATATGCGCAGCGGCAAACAAAGGGGCTGCAATCACAGCCTCAACAACCGACAGCAGCCAATTCAGAACGGCCATGGTCCATACCATGGCGGGGATGAGAGGGATATACACTGACAGCATCAAGCCAAGCCCCATCATAGAGACGATCAGCATCGTGATAGTACCGCCAGCGGAGGCCAACGCAGAGTTCAAAGAGAAACCCAGCCCCGCCGTCCACTCTGTGGCTTTAGCACCAGCAACTCCGGAAGCGGCGGCCACGGCCACCAATGAGCCTTCTGCTGCCAACAAGAGGTTATCACCCAGCGCCCGCATCTGGGTCATGTGCGAAAGCGTCCCGCCCGCAGCTTGCTCAGTAGTGATCCTCGCTGCGCTCATGAACGTTTTTGAGAGGAAATCGGCAAACGCTTCTGGGCCATCAGGCTCCGGCAGCCCTGAGCGGTTTTCATAAGCCTGGGCAAGAGTATCCTGGCTATTTCTCGCCATAGCATCTACTAAGGTCAGATAATCCCTGACGGTACGCGAACTCACATCATCGAAGCGAGTAGCGATATCCAATGGGCGGATTTGGGGCAGCGAGTTGATAGCCTGTTGTACAGCATCGTTCCAGCGTCCGATATGTCCGATCCAAGTACCGGCATAGAAGAATCCGCCGTCAGAGGCTTGGTTCACAAACTGCTCCATCGCCTTCTCGTTCGTCTGCTCTACAGCCTGTGCCGCAGCGGCCCGCATCGTAGCATTGTAGCGATTGGCCAGCTCCTGGATCAGTGAGTCAGAGGGGCGGATACCAGAGTTAACAAGGGCCTCTGCTGGGCCTCTGGTAGCAGACAACAAATCCGAGATCGCCGCGCTGTGAGCGGCCATGACGGCATTCGTGATCATCCGTGAGTCTTTATCTCCGACCGTTTGCCGTTTCCAAGTAAACCCACCGCATACAGGGGAGCCCTCCCCAGGGATACCCCACTGAATTTCCGTCACTGGCACATTCTGAGAAAACCAGCCAACAGAATAATCGGTGGGAAAGTGCGAACAAGTCCTTGATGTGAGATCATGAACCCCACTTGGCATCAGGGATGAGGTTCAGCATGAGTCACCAGCTCACCTTCGCGGACTGCGAGTTCAATGGCAAACGCCGTAAAACCCGTAAAGAGATATTCTTGGCTCGCATGGAGGCTGTGCTCCCATGGCCAAGGATGCTGGGGGTCATCGAACCCGTCTATCCCAAAGCTGGTAACGGGCGTCGTCCCTACCCACTCGATACCATGCTCCGCATTCACTGTATGCAGCAGTGGTACAACCTCAGCGACGGCGCCATGGAGGACGCACTCTACGAAATTGCCTCAATGCGTCTGTTTGCCAAACTCTCCCTGGACCAGGCTATCCCTGAC
>NZ_NEVB01000146.1:0-4034 GCF_002259925.1 Aeromonas sp. A35_P
CTGCTGCATACAGTGAATGCGGAGCATGGTATCGAGTGGGTAGGGACGACGCCCGTTACCAGCTTTGGGATAGACGGGTTCGATGACCCCCAGCATCCTTGGCCATGGGAGCACAGCCTCCATGCGAGCCAAGAATATCTCTTTACGGGTTTTACGGCGTTTGCCATTGAACTCGCAGTCCGCGAAGGTGAGCTGGTGACTCATGCTGAACCTCATCCCTGATGCCAAGTGGGGTTCATGATCTCACATCAAGGACTTTTTCGCACTTTCCCTAGGATTGTTTCGTTTCGGATCCTGCCGCGTTTACTCCCTTAAATCTTTTTCCACATTGATCGAGATCATTTCAACGGTCTGGTGATTGGTTTTAACGATCTCAATTCATTGTTATATATGAAATTTTCATTTTTTATCCACAGTGGTTTAACTGGGCGTCATCAATCACGCCATTTTTGAGCACAGAGTTATCCACAGCATGGCTGTCGATGAGGATCCCTCGGCCGGGTCGCCACCCCTCTTGGTGTGAGGGGGGCCCTGTGGCATCCTAGCGGCTGTTTATCTCTGGCAGGACGATTTCATGGCCCCTAGCAACCCCCTTATTCTGGTCGACGGCTCCTCTTATCTTTACCGCGCCTTCTTTGCCTCTCAGCAGGCCGATCTGCGCACCTCGACCGGTTTGCCGAGCGGCGCCGTCCGTGTCATGGCCAACATGATGCGCAGTCTGCGCAAGCAGTACCCCGACTGCCATGTGGCCGTGGTGTTCGATGCCAAGGGCAAGACCTTCCGCGACGACATCTATCCCGAATACAAGGCCAACCGGGCCAGCATGCCGGATGATCTGCGCAGCCAGGTGGCCCCCATCCACCAGATGATCAAGGCGATGGGCTTCCCCTTCCTGATGGTCGAAGGGGTCGAGGCCGACGACGTGATCGGCACCCTGGCCCGTCAGGCGACCGAGAAACAGCTGCCGGTGCTGATCAGCACCGGCGACAAGGACATGGCGCAGCTGGTCTCCGACCATGTCACCCTGATCGACACCATGAAAGATGTGAAGACCGATCGGGAAGGGGTGATCGAGAAGTTCGGCGTGCCGCCCGAGCTCATCATCGACTACCTGGCCCTGATGGGAGACAAGGTGGACAACATCCCCGGCATGACAGGTGTCGGCGAGAAGACAGCCCTGGCCCTGCTGCAGGGGATCGGCAGCATCGACGAGATCGCCGCCAACTTGGACAAGGTGGCGGCCCTCGGCTTCCGCGGCTCCAAGACCTTTGCCGACAAGTTCCGCGAGCAGGAGGAGCAGGTGCGCCTCTCCTATGTGCTGGCCACCATCAAGACCGACGTTGAGCTGGAGCAGAGCCTGGAAGAGCTGGAACTCGGCCCCATCGACAAGGAAGCCCTGTTGGCGGTCTATCGCGAGTATGAGCTGCGCAACCTGATCAAAGAGCTGGAGTCCGGTGGCGAGGAGAGCGGCGCCGAAGGTGATGATGAAGGCGCCGCCCCGGCTGCCGCCATCGAAACCGACTACCGCTGCATTCTGGACGAGGCCGAATTTGATGAGTGGCTGGCACGCCTGCAGGCGGCGCCGCTGTTTGCCTTCGACACCGAGACCACCAGTCTCGACTATATGGAAGCGCGCGTCGTTGGCGTCTCCTTTGCCATCGAACCGGGCAAGGCGGCCTATGTGCCCTTCGGCCACGACTATCTGGGGGCGCCGGTACAGCTGACCGAGGCCGTGGTACTCGGCAAGCTCAAGCCGCTGCTGGAAGATCCGGCCCGCCTCAAGGTGGGGCAGAACCTCAAGTACGATCGCAACGTGCTGCTCAACCACGGCATCGAGCTGCAGGGTATCGCCTACGACACCATGCTGGAGTCCTATGTGCTCAACTCCACCGCCAGCCGTCACGACATGGACTCGCTGGCCCGCAGGTATCTGAATGTCGAGACCATCTCGTTTGAAGAGATTGCCGGCAAGGGGGTCAAGCAGCTCACCTTCAACCAGATCGAACTGGAGCAGGCGGCCCCCTACGCGGCGGAAGATGCCGACATCACCCTACGCCTGCATCAGGCGCTGTGGGGCAAGCTCGCTGCCGAGCCGGGCCTCGCCAAGGTATTCAGCGAGATCGAGCTGCCGCTGCTGCCGGTGCTGGCCCGGATGGAGCGGCTCGGCACCACTATAGAGCCCAAGTTGTTGCATCAGCAGAGCCAGGAGATCGAAGTGCGGCTGGCGGAGCTGGAGAAGCAGGCCCACGAGCTGGCCGGGCAGGAGTTCAACCTCTCCTCGCCCAAGCAGCTGGGGGAGATCCTCTTCACCAAGCTGGGGCTGCCGATCATCAAAAAGACTCCGAAAGGAGCCCCTTCTACCGCGGAAGAGGTGCTGGCTGAGCTGGCGGAAACCTATGAGCTGCCGCAACTGCTGATGGAGCACCGTGGCCTGGCCAAGCTCAAGTCCACCTACACCGACAAGCTGCCGCTGATGATCAAGCCGCAGACCGGGCGGGTGCACACCTCCTATCATCAGGCGGTGGCGGCGACCGGGCGGCTCTCGTCTACCGATCCCAACCTGCAGAACATCCCGGTGCGCAACGAACAGGGGCGTCGCATTCGGCAGGCCTTCATCCCGTGCGCCGGTTACAAGCTGGTGGCGGCCGACTACTCCCAGATCGAGCTGCGGATCATGGCCCACCTCTCCGGTGACAAGGGGCTGCTGACCGCCTTCGCCGAGGGCAAGGACATCCACAAGGCGACCGCTGCCGAGGTGTTCGGGGTTGAACTTGATGCGGTGACCAGCGACATGCGTCGCAGCGCCAAGGCGATCAACTTCGGCCTCATCTATGGCATGAGCGCCTTCGGTCTGGCCAAGCAGCTGGGCATCGGCCGTGCCGAGGCGCAGAAGTACATGGATCTCTACTTCGAGCGCTACCCTGGCGTGCTGGAGTATATGGAGCGCACTCGCCAGCAGGCGGAAGCCCAGGGCTATGTCGAGACTCTGTTCGGTCGCCGTCTCTATCTTCCGGATATCAAGTCGCGTAACGCCGGTCTGCGCAAGGCCGCGGAACGGGCCGCCATCAACGCCCCCATGCAGGGTACGGCCGCCGACATCATCAAGCGCGCCATGATCAACGTGGATGGCTGGATCCGGGGCATTGAAGACGAGTCGATCCGCATGCTGATGCAGGTGCACGATGAACTGGTGTTCGAGATCCGTGAAGAGAAGCTGGAGGAGTACATCGCCATCATCAAGGAGAAGATGTCAGCCGCTGCCGAGCTGCATGTGCCCTTGGTGGCCGAGGCGGGCACCGGTGACAACTGGGATCAGGCCCACTGATCGCTGGCAGTCGTCATCAACACCTATATAGCTGTATAAGACGCGAAGCCCGGCCTCATGCCGGGCTTCCTGTTTGTGGTTATCTGGATTCAGACCTCTTGCAGGTATTCGTCCTTGAGCAGCACATAGTTGTCGGCCGAGGTCTTGAGGAAGGCGATCTCGGCCGGCTTGAGAGGACGTGCCTGCTTGATGGGATTACCCATATAAAGAAAACCGGCCTCGAGTCGCTTGCCTGGTGGCACCAGACTGCCGGCACCGATCATCACATCATCTTCGACCACGGCCCCGTCCAGCAGGATGGCCCCCATGCCGACCAGCACCCGGTTGCCTATGGTGCAACCGTGCAGCATGGCTTTATGACCGACCGTGACATCCTCGCCGATCAGCAGTGGATAGCCGCCAGGGTTGCTGGCGCTCTTGCGGGTCAGGTGCAGCACTGTGCCGTCCTGAATATTGCTGCGGGCACCGATGCGGATATGGTTCACATCCCCCCGTGCTGCCACCATGGGCCAGATGCTGGCATCGTCACCCAGCTGGATATCGCCCACCAGGGTGGCGCAGGGGTCCACATATACCCGTTTGCCCAGTTGCGGGCGTTTTCCCTTGTAAGGTCTCAGTCGCAAGTCCATCTTGGCCTCCTTGTTTTCGGCCATTCTAGCAATTCGGCGCCGGTTTCTGTGGATAAGTTTGTATAAAAGCTGTGCTTGGA
>NZ_NEVB01000147.1:0-3991 GCF_002259925.1 Aeromonas sp. A35_P
AAAAATTTTATTACGATATAGAGTGTAACGAACAAGGGGGCTACTGCGCCCCCAATCCTTTCAATACTAACTGCCGCCCCTCTGACGTGAGCGACCCCATCAAGCTGAGTACCAGCTGATTGGTAGTCTTGGCCGAGGGGCTTAGGGTATGGGCGAACGACAAGGTGGCCACCCAGCTGTGGCCACACTCGGCATCGGTACACTGACAGTAGAGATCCGAGACATCATCGCTCAGCCGATTGGTCTTGGTAATGCGGCCCCGCTGGCCACACACTTTGCAATAAACCCGCATTACGCCCCCTTTTCTATCCAAATCAACAGCCTATCTTGCCATAGCAAACTCTGAGGCCTGCGATCCGACCTATTACACCGCCGTCATCTGGCCCGAACACGATCGCTGGTCCAGCTATGGCACGGTGCAGGCACTCAAGACCGAAGAGGTGGACGGCAAGCTCAAGCTGTTCCCATCCTCTGCCCGAATCGGGATCTCATCTCCTACAACCAGAGCGGCCAGTATCGGTTCTGCTTCATCGAGCTCTTCGAGAACGTCGCCACCTGGGGCATACCTACCTGTTGGGCCTCGGCGTCACCGATGAGCCCAACCCAAGGATAAGGAAATCAAACCAGAACGGTTCGATCAGATGCCGGGGCCCTCAATGGCCTCGGCACCAAGATCGATACCATTTCCTATTTATCCCTGCCTGTCAGAGCGCGTTGCGGCGCGGCCCGAACGGCAGACGCCAGCGAAACAGGCTGTTGAGGGTGGCGCGCCACTGGTTGGGGCGTCCCAGGATCTGCTTTTGCAACCGGGTCTCTTCCTTCAACATCGCCTCGTCGCTGCGGGCCCAGGCCTGGTTGTAGAGCTGCTTGATCCCCGCCAGCGCGTCCGGCGACTTGGTGATGAGGGTCCTCGCAAACTCCCGCGCCTGGGCCAGCGGATCGTCGCAGACCCGGCTCACCAGCCCGAGGGACTTGGCCTCCGGCGCCGCCAGCTCGCGTCCGCTCATGGCCAGCTCCATGGCGGTGTCCACCCCCATCAGATTGCGCAGGGTGACGCTGCCGCTCATGTCGGGGATGATGCCCCACTTGATCTCCATCACCGAGAAACGGCAATCGGGGGTGCTGAAGCGAAAGTCGGCGCCAAGGGCGATCTGCAACCCGCCGCCAAAACAGACCCCCTGGGTCACGGCGATCACCGGTACCGGCAGCTGATGCCAGCCATAGGCCACCCGCTGGGCCAGGTTGGTGGCTTCGTCCGCCTCCCGTTTCAGGATCTCGAGCGCCGCCACCGGCTGCTTGAGCATGGATTTCACATCCAACCCGGCGCAAAAGGCCCGCCCCTCTCCATGCAGGATCACCGCCCGCAACCCCTTGTGCTGGCGCAACTGCTCGAGCACCTCGTCGATGGCGCTGAACATGGCCCTGTCCAGCGCATTGAGCTTGTCACCCCGCGCCAGCATCACCTCGGCGATGCCGTCCCGGATCTCGCATTTGACCCTTGGTTTTTCCATTTTCCCCTGTCCTCTCCTGAGCTCACACTGGTCATACCACCACGTTATCAGAGTGTTATCATCAGGTACAGCGGCCCATGGGATTGGCTGGCCGTGCGACTAAAGTCGGCTGGCCGGCAGCACGCCGCTTTGTCAGACTGATTTGACGCCACCGGCCAAGGATTGCCATGACCACTCTGTTCAACTTTGCCCGTCCGCCGTTTGACTGCCTGAGCGAGCCTGAGCGCCAACAACTGGGGCAGGCCCTCTCCATCTGCTACTTTCGCGCCGGCCAGCCGGTGTTAAAGGCCGGCGACGCCCCGCCCGGTCTCTACCTCGTCATCAAGGGGGCGGTGGAAGAGTCGACTCCCCACCATCAGTTCGGCGACTACGGCGAGGGGGACATGTTCGACGTGCGCGCCCAGTTCGACGGCCACTGTCGCCACCAGTTCAACGCGCTGGAAGATCTGCTCTGCCAGCTGATCCCCCGCGATACCTTTCTGGCCTTGTGTGAAGGCAACGACGCCTTCGCCCGCTACTTTACCGCCAGCCTGGCACAGCGGCAGCAGCTGCAGGATCAGCGCGCCCAGCTGGGCCAGAAGAATCTGGCGGAGTTCATCCTGACCCGCATCGAGCCCGGCCATCTGCAGCCGCCGCTCATCGTCGACAGCCGCCTGTCGCTCCTGGCCGCCACCGAGGCCATGGTGGCCAGGGGCACCGACTGCCTGCTCTACCCCGCCACGGACGGCAGCCTGAGTCTCGCAACCCGCAAGACCCTGCTGCACGCCCTCACCCTCAAGGGCTTGCCGCTGACGGCGCCGCTGGCGGTGCTGGATCCGATCACGCTGATCGGCCTGCCGCTTGACAGCTATCTGTTCGACGCCCTGCTGCTGATGACCCGCCACCGCATCAAGCGGCTGGTTGTCTGGCAGGGGCAGGAGGTGGCGGGGATCCTGCACCTCACCCAGGTGCTCGGCCTCTTCTCCACCCACTCCCACGTGCTGACCCTGCGCATCGCCCGCGCCAACACCCTGCCGGCGCTGGAGGCGGTGGCCCGTGAACAGCAGCAGCTGACCCGCTCCCTGTTCGCCCAGGGGATCCACACCGCCTTCTTGATGAAGCTCATCGCCACCATCAACGAGCAGCTGATCGCCAAGGCCTTCGCGCTGGTGATCCCGCCCGAAGTACAGGAGCGGGTCTGCCTGCTGATGCTGGGCTCGGAGGGGCGCGGCGAGCAAATCCTCAAAACCGATCAGGACAATGCCCTGATCCTGCCCGCCGACCTGTCCTGGCCCACCCAGCAGGCGGATCTGGCCGCCTTCAGCGAGCTGCTGGCCAGGCTTGGCTACCCGCCCTGCCCCGGCCGGGTGATGGTCAACAACCCCGCCTGGGTCAAACCCCTCGACGGCTGGCTGCAGGAGATCGAGCGGGCCTGCGTCGAAGCCAGGGAGGCGGATCTGCTCTGGCTGGCTACCCTGGCCGACGCCCACCCCATCGCGGGCGATCGCGCCCTCCTCCCCCCCGTTGCCCGCAAGTTGCGCGAACAGCTGGCCGAGCGGCGGGATCTGCTGGCGGAGATGGTGCGACCGGCGGTCGCCTTTCACGCCCCCCTCACCCTGTTTGGCCGGCTGGAGCGGGCACCGGAGGGGCTGGATCTGAAACGAGGCGGCCTCTTCCCGCTGGTGCACGGCATCCGCATGCTGGCACTGGAAGCCGCCATCCTGGAAACCTCCACCCTGGGGCGCATCGAGGCGCTGGTGGTGGCAGAGCGGCTCAGCGCCAGCTTTGGCGCCGATCTGGCGGAGGCGTTCAGGTTGTTCGTGCGGCTCAGGCTGCGCAGCCAGCTCAAGGAGGGGGAGAGCCGGGTACAGGTCAATGATCTCAGCCATGGCGAACGGGACCTGCTGCGCCAGGCACTGCATCAGGTGAAGAAATTCCAGCAGTGGCTCACCTTGCACTTTCGTCTGAGGCAATAGCCGTGTTGAGCCGCCTGCGTCGTCACTGGCTTGGCCGCCGCTTTCACGCCTCGGCGTTCGCGCCGCTCTTTGCCGGCCCCCCGGACGACGAGTGGGTGGCCCTCGACTTCGAGACCACCAGCCTGGATCCCGACCGGGCCGAGATCGTCGCCATCGGCGCGGTACGTATTCGGGGCAACCGGCTGCTGACCGGCGAAGCGCTCTCCCTGCGGGTGCTACCACCCGGCGGCCTCACCGCCGAGTCGGTGGTGATCCACGGTCTGCGCCATCAGGATCTGCAACAGGGCATGGAGCTGGAAGCCGCGCTGCATCAGCTGCTGGCCTTCATCGGCCCCCGTGAACTGGTGGGGTATCACATCGCCTATGATCTGCGCATCCTCAACCTGGCCTGCCGCAAGTTGTGGGGGCGGACTCTGGCGCAGCGGGGCATAGAAGTGAGTCGGCTCTATCACGATCACCTCTATCGCCGCTATCCTGAGGCCGTCATCGATCTTCATCTCCCGGCGATCTGCCGCCATCTGGCGC
>NZ_NEVB01000148.1:0-3980 GCF_002259925.1 Aeromonas sp. A35_P
AAAGTGGTGTCCGCAAGGCATCTTTTCGTCTCCCCTGCATCTTCTCCGCCTTGTTGGCAACCCCCTAAGAGGTATTTTTTGTTTTTTATTTCATCTTTGAATAACAAATGGTCGCTTGGCTGACCATAAAAAAGAAGGGGCCATCAGGGCCCCTTCGGAATGTTACCACATCAACCCCATGAATGGGCTCGTTTGGCCTTTTGCAGCTTCTCGTAGGCGGCCAGCAACTTCTGGTGCAGCGGGAACTGGCTGAGGGAGAGATCGGCGGCTGCCAACCCGTGGAAGCGCGCTTCGCCGCTGGCGTGGGCCCAGGCCTCGGCCAGCGTCTGTTCGCCATACATGCGGGCAAACACGGCGCGGTACTGTTCCGGATCGCGATCTTCATCCAGGAACAGCTCGACGCAGGCGCGCAGGGCACGGTAGTAGTTGGCGCGATCGGCCGGGAACACCGACTGGTTGAACTCCATGGTCCAGTCGATGAGATCGAGCGCCGTGTCGAGTTCGCCGGCGGCCAGCGCCAGCATGGCTTTGAGCTCACCCACTCGCAGGGTGTGCAGGGCAGAGCCCTTGGCGGCGGCGATGCCGAGCAGCTCGCGTACCCGGGTGCGCTCGTCGTGACCCTCTTCATCCAGCTGGTCGAACAGCGCCATGTACTGCTCCGCGTCCCACTCCAGCGCCGGCAGCGCCAGTATGGTCTCCCGCAGGTGGGCACCCATGGTGTTGTTGGCCAACAACAAATCTTCGGCCGGATAGATGTCGGACATGCCGGGCACCAGGATGCGGCAGGCATAGACGCCCAGATGCTCGTAGTCGGCGATGTAGACCGGCTGCTCCAGCTCGTGGAAGATGCCGATCAGGTGGTCGAACTCCTCCTGCGAGGTGCCGCGGAAGTCCCAGTCGGCAAACTCGAAGTCCGCATCCTGCTTGAACAGATCCCAGCTGATGAGGCCGGAGGAGTCGATGAAGTGGGTCTCCAGGTTGTGGTGATCCGCCACCTGCTCGTTGTCGAACGAGGGCGGTACGAACACGTCCAGATCCTTGAGGCTGCGGCCCTGCAGCAGCTCGGTGACGGTACGCTCGAAGGCCACTTCGAAGCGCGGGTGGGCACCGAAGGAAGCAAAGCAGGTGCCGTTGCTCGGATTGAGCAGCACCACGCAGATGACCGGGTAGCGACCACCCAGGGAGGCATCGAAGCTGTAGATGGGGAAGCCTTCGGCTTCCAGTGCCTCGATGGAGGCCTTGATGCCGGGGTAGCGGGCAATCACCTCGGCCGGGATCTCCGGCAGGCTCAGCGCTTCTGCGATGATCTTGTTTTTGACGTGGCGCTCGAACACCTCGGACAAGCCCTGGGTGCGGGCCTCGGTCTTGGTGTTGCCGGCGCTCATGCCGTTGGAGACATAGAGGTTGCCGATGATGTTCATCGGGATGTAGACGGTCTGGTGATCGGACTGGCGCTCGAAGGGCAGGGCGACGATGCCGCGCTCTTCGTTGCCGGATTGCAGGTCCACCAGCATGTCGGCGGTCACTTCACCGTCCGGGTTGTAGAACTTGCGGGTGAAGCTGTCGAGCAGACCGGCGGGCAGCTGCTCCCCCTCGATGGGGAACCACTTTTCGTTCGGGTAGTGGACGAAATCCCCGTTCGCTACCTGCTCGCCCAGATAGAAGTCGGCGAAGAAGTAGTTGGTGGAGAGACGCTCGAAATATTCGCCAAGGGCGGAGGCGAGCGCCGCCTTCTTGCTGGCACCCTTGCCGTTGGTGAAACAGAGGGAGCACTCCTTGTCCCGGATGTGCACGGACCAGACGTTGGGCACGGGGTTGAGCCAGGAGGCCTCTTCGATATCAAACCCCAGGGCTTGCAGCTTGGTCTGGAAGCGTTCGATGGAGTCTTCCAGCGCCGCGTCCTTGCCGGGAATAAAAGTGTGGTCGGTCATCACGATATCCTGATTTTTATTGGCTCATGTTTGGCCGCAGATAATAGCAGGGGTCGGCGCGTTTGGCAGGCAAAAAACGGGGTCCATGCCCCGTTTTGCTCTCCATTCAACCGAGGTCGGTCACGGCTCAGCCGATGAATTTCAGACCCAGGATCCCGCCGATGATCAGCAGCAGGCAGAGCACCCGGGCGAGGGTGGCCGGTTCGTTGAACAGCCAGATCCCCATCAGCACGGTGCCGACTGCGCCGATGCCGGTCCAGACCGCGTAGGCGGTGCCAAGGGGCAGCTGTTTGACCGCCATGGCGAGCAGCAGCACGCTCACCCCCATGGCAGAGAGAGTCAGCAGGGTGGGGAGGGGACGGCTGAAACCGTCGGTATATTTGAGGCCGATGGCCCAGGCGACCTCGAACAGGCCGGCCAGCAGCAGGAGCAACCAGGACATAAGGCAGATTCCGCAGGATGCAGGGTCGTCCCTGCGTATCAGGAGGCCACGGGGTCGTCCCCGAGGGGCAGCGGGGCTGCCGGTCGATCTCAATGATGCCCCAAGTGGGAACGGGATGCCAACCGGCTGCCCGCAGGTCGGCCAGGCTGACGGATATTGCAGCGAACGGCACAGAATATTGCGCAATTCGACTTGCGCCCGCCGTCACAATCCGTAATGTGGACAGACGCATTTTTCGCAATACATATTTTGTGAACCGCTTGTAAACGGCCCGCGCCGGACAAGGGATCACGGTTATCACACTCGGTTTCTATAAGCAGCTATCCAGGGTAGGACATTATGAAAAAAGTAGGTTTGGTCGGTTGGCGTGGCATGGTGGGTTCGGTGCTGATGAGCCGGATGCAGGAAGAGAAGGATTTTGCCCGCATTCAGCCCACCTTCTTCACCACCTCCCAGGCCGGTGAGGCCGCCCCCAATTTCGGCGTCGATGCCGGCACCCTGCAGGATGCCTTCGACATCGAGGCGCTGGCCGCACAGGACGTCATCATCACCGCCCAGGGCGGCGACTACACCAAGGATGTCTATCCACGCCTGAAAGCCGCCGGCTGGCAGGGCTACTGGATTGATGCCGCCTCCTCCCTGCGCATGGAGAAGGATGCGGTCATCATCCTGGATCCGGTCAACGGCGATGTCATCGAGCATGCCCTGAATGACGGCATCAAGACCTTCGTCGGCGGCAACTGCACCGTCAGCCTGATGCTGCTGGCCCTGGGTGGCCTGTTCAAGGCCGATCTGGTGGAGTGGGTGAGCGTGGCCACCTATCAGGCCGCATCGGGCGGTGGCGCGCGCCACATGCGCGAGCTGGTGACCCAGATGGGCATACTGCGCGATGAAGTGGCGGTGGAGCTGGCGGATCCCGCCTCCGCCATCCTCGACATCGAGCGCAAGATCACCGAGAAGACCCGCTCCGGTACCCTGCCGGTGGACAACTTCGGCGTACCGCTGGCCGGTGGCCTTATCCCCTGGATCGACACCAAGCTCGACAACGGCCAGAGCCGCGAAGAGTGGAAGGGGCAGGCCGAGACCAACAAGATCCTCGGCATTGACGGAGCCGCCATTCCGGTGGATGGTCTGTGCGTGCGCATCGGTGCCCTGCGCTGCCACAGCCAGGCGTTCACCATCAAGCTGAAAAAAGATGTGCCGCTGGCCGAGATCGAAGCCCTGCTGGCCGCCCACAACGACTGGGTCAAGGTGATCCCCAACGATCGCGACATCACCGCCCGCGAGCTGACCCCGGCCGCCGTTACCGGCACTCTCAGCATCCCGGTCGGTCGTCTGCGCAAGCTCAACATGGGCCCGGAGTACCTAGCCGCCTTCACCGTGGGCGATCAGCTGCTGTGGGGCGCTGCCGAGCCGCTGCGCCGCATGCTCAACATCCTGCTGGATCGTGGTTGATCCTTGCACCAAGCATGAACAGGGGGCCATGGCCCCCTGTTTTTTTGGCAGGAACAGGGGCTGGCATGCTGCCTCTGACGCTGCAAGCAGGAGGGCGTGGTTTTGTTATGCAGCGACATCGTTATTAATTAAATAGATATTAACTGTGGTGG
>NZ_NEVB01000149.1:0-3884 GCF_002259925.1 Aeromonas sp. A35_P
GCTTTGCAATACCCTGAGCTTGCCAGCCATGCAGTCCTTTCTGAGTGTCGTTGTTACCGTTACGCCTTAAGTCGGGTATGGGACAGCAGCAAACCTTATGCCCTGTTTATCGGACTGAACCCATCCACTGCAGATGAGACAGAGGATGACCCCACTATTCGCCGTTGCATTAGTTTTGCAAAAAGTTGGGGCTATGGTGGCTTGGTGATGGCCAACCTCTTCGCTTATAGGGCTACCGACCCTGATGATATGAAAGTAGCCGCAGAGCCGATTGGTATTAACAATAATGATTGGCTGACCGAACTCGCTAATCATGCTGGGGTGGTAGTGGCCGCATGGGGTAATCATGGGGCTTTTAAGCAACGTTCATCCCACGTTCGAGGCTTTTTAACTGAACTGCATTATCTGCAACTGAATCAATCGGGGGAACCAGCTCACCCTCTTTATCTCAAAAGTACCCTCACCCCAATCAGGTGGACTAAATAGGGTATGTTGTCGATTAAACGGATGTGAAGTCACAATGGATAACAAAGCACGGGAAAAAGCCTTTCAGGACCATATCATCGAGCAACTGGCCGCATCAGGTTGGCTGGTGGGCGAGTCTGCACACTATGACAAAGAGCGAGCCCTCTACTCCGAAGATTTGATCGCCTATGTGCAGGAGAGCCAGCCAGAGGGGTGGCAGAAATACTGCAAGACCTACGGTGAGGAGCCAGAGCGTCATCTGCTCAACGCCGTGGTTCGATCCCTTGAGAGCGATGAGCGGGGCACCTTGTGGCTACTCCGTCATCAGGTTGAGGACAGAGGGCACCGCCTGGCGGTGGCCACCTTCAAGCCTGACCATGATCTTAACCCTGAGCTGGTCGAGCGGTATGCCAAGAACCGACTGCGGGTGGTGCCAGAGCTGGTTTACAGCCCCCATGGCTATGAGGGCCGACTCGATCTCACCCTGTTTTTGAACGGCATACCGGTGGCAACGCTGGAGCTCAAGTCTTGCTTCAAACAGAGCCTGGAGAACGCCAAGCAGCAGTACCGCTTCGACCGCCCACTGGTGACGGTGGGCAAGCGTGAGCCGCTGCTGGCTTTCCGTCGCGGGGCGCTGGTGCACTTTGCCGTCAATCAGTTTGAGGTGGCGATGACCACGCGGCTGGCCGGAGCAGATACCTTCTTCTTGCCGTTCAACCGTGGCACCGCCAAGGGCGGGGCAGGGAACGATCAGCCTGAGACAGGCTATGCCAGCGAGTACCTATGGCATGAGATTTTCGTGCCCGAGACCTTCCTCAATATTCTGGGTCGCTATCTGCATCTGCAGGTGAAGCACGAAGAGGACGCTCTGGGCCGCATCAAGAAAAAAGAGACGATGATCTTCCCCCGATATCACCAGTGGAAGGTGGTGGAGACGCTGCTTGCAACGCTGAGCCAAGAAGGGAGCGGCCAGAAGTACCTGATCCAGCACTCGGCGGGCTCTGGCAAGTCGAACTCTATCGCTTGGTTGACCCATCAGCTTGCGTCGTTGCGGCGTGACGGGGATAAGCTATTCAATTCCGTCATCGTAGTCACCGACCGTACCGTGCTCGATAGCCAGTTGCAGGAGACTATCGCTCAGTTCGATCACGCATCCGGGGTGATCTCCCGGATCAATCGGGAAGAGGGGGATGGCAGCAAATCTGCTCAGTTGGCCGAGGCACTGACCAGCGGCACTCCCATCATTATCGTCACCATTCAGACCTTCCCCCATGTGCTCAAGGCCATTCAGGAGAGTACCAGCCTGAAGGCCAGCCGCTTTGCGGTGGTGGCCGACGAGGCTCATTCCAGCCAGACCGGCAAGACTGCCCGTCAGTTGCGTGAGGTGTTGATGGCCGAACAGCTGAATGATGAGGAAGAGCTCTCGGCCGAGGATGTGATGAACCTGACCTTGGCTGCCCGTGGCGGCAGTCAGAACATCAGCTACTTCGCCTTCACTGCTACCCCGAAGGCCAAAACGCTGGAGCTGTTCGGTCGCCCGCCCAAACCCCATCTGCCCATTTCGGATGAGAATAAACCCGAGCCTTTCCACGTCTACACCATGCGCCAGGCGATCGAGGAGGGGTTCATCCTTGACGTGTTGCGGAACTACACCAACTACCAGTTGGCGTTCAAGCTGGCGATGGATAGCGAAGCGGCTGATGCAGAAGTGGACAGCAAGAAGGCCAAGCGCAAGCTATCCCAGTGGGTCCGGCTGCACCCGCACAACATTGGCCAGAAAGTGCAGGTGATAGTCGAGCACTTCCGCCAGCATGTTGGCAAACTCTTGGGCGGACAAGCCAAGGCGATGGTGGTAACCAGCAGCCGGATGGAGGCGGTCCGCTACAAGCTGGCGTTCGACAAGTACGTTAAGGACCAGGGTTATCAAGCCATTCGGGCCATGGTGGCCTTCTCGGGCGACATCGAGGACGAGGGGCAGATGTGGAACGAGCGGAACATGAACCCGGAGCTGAAGGGCCGGGACATGCGTAAGGCGTTCGATACGGCTGACTATCAGGTGATGCTGGTGGCCAACAAGTTCCAGACTGGGTTCGATCAGCCCAAGCTGTGTGCCATGTATGTGGACAAACGCTTAACCGGGGTGGACTGCATCCAGACCCTCTCGCGCCTCAATCGCACCTATCCGGGCAAGGAGAGTACCTATGTACTCGACTTCGTGAACGACCCGCAGGATGTGCTGGAAGAGTTCCAGAAGTATTACGAAACCGCCACGCTGGACTCAGTGTCGGATCCCAACCTGATCTATGACCTGTTCCACAAGCTCAAGGGGGAGGGGATCTTCACCTGGCCCGAGGTAGTGGCGTTTACCGATGCCTACTTCGACCCCAAACGGGGTGCCGATGCCTTCTTGCGGCACGCCGTTCCGGCCAGAGATCGCTTCGCCAAGCGTTACCGGCTGGCCATCGATGCTATTCGGGAGTGCCGGACCCAGCTCAAGTGGCTGATGGAACAGGGTGGTTCAGGTAGCGACCAGGTCAATGCAGAGCGACGCCTCAAGGAGGCCGCGGAAGCCCGTTCCGTGCTGGAGCTGTTCAAAAAGAACCTCAACGGCTATGTGCGGTTCTACGAGTTTGTCTCCCAGATCACCCCCTTCGACGATTACGACATGGAGCGGCTGTGTGTCTTTGCACGCCACCTGCTGCCTCTGCTGCGGGAAGAGGTGCTGGATGAAGAGCAAGTAGACCTTTCCTCGGTGATGCTGAGCCACTACCACCTCAAGGCCAAGCGGACCCAGGATCTGCAACTTAAAGAGAATGCTGCCGGTTATGGGCTGGAGGGTATCGCATCCCTTGGCAGTGCCAAGCCGAAAGAGGAAAAGAAGGATTTCCTCTCCGAACTGCTGGCTCGGATGAACGATCTGTTTGGCCTGGAAGTGACTGATGGGGACAAGCTCGACTGGGTGCAGGGGATGGTCAGCAAGCTAAGCGAGAACGGCCCCCTGATGGAGCAGGTCCGCAATAACCCACGGGAATCGATTCTGCATGGCGATTTCCCGAATGCGGTGGATGAAGCCGTCATCGGACGAATGGAAACCCAGCAGGGCATGTCGCTGACGTACCTCTCTCACCCCGATAAGGCCAAGGCGTTGCAGAATATGCTGCTGGACTTGCTGCTCGAGGGGTTGGCTAGTCATCAGTCATTACGGACACAGAGCCAGTAGGCGTTTGCTGGAGAAGCATGTCAGGGCTGACGTGCTCCTTCAGCGGGCAACGAGACCGAGCAAAGGAAGTGGGAACACCATCCTAGGCTAGGTCGAGGAGGTCTGCCGAACGGCTGAAATTTTGGCATTTTTAAGAACTTTTTCGACGAGATTCCATACAGAAAAAGTTCTATAAATAGCTGAAATTTCGGCAGATTGA
>NZ_NEVB01000150.1:0-3871 GCF_002259925.1 Aeromonas sp. A35_P
TGTAGTTGGACGCACCAAGCACGGCGACAAAGACTTGTGCCTGACGGACCTCACCCGTAGTCGGCGACACGATGGGCACCGTGGGCCCGCAGTAGTCAATAAAGAGCTTTTCCCCCGCCTTGTGGATCTGGCGCATGGAGCGCTTTTGCAACTGACACCAGGACTTGTAACGGTCGCAGAACTGGGAGTAGCTGTAACAGCTATTGGGATAGCGCTGGGTGTACTCCTCCCAGAGCAGCTGTTTGGAGACCCCCTTGCGCTTGAGCTCCTGATGGACAGAGGGCCAATCCGGCACAACATGGCGGGCCGAGATGGTGGTATCGGCCTGCGGATAGAACAGGGCAGCCAGTCGGCCATCATCAAGCTCGGTAGGTAAGGGCCAGGTAAGGCCAAGCGCCTGGGCACTGTTGAGGAGTTTCTGGATGGAGCCGACACTAACCTTGGTACAGATACTGATCTGGCGAAAAGAGAGCTGAGCCTCCAGCCGCAGTCGCAGTACTTCACGAATTTTACGCATTGCAATCCTCTTGGCAGACATAGGCTCTTCCCTGGCAAAAGGGAGAGCGTATCAAAGGTTGTTAAATCAATGCGTTAAGGATGATTCTGGTGAATGTGAACAGTGATTCCGGGATGTTGAACACTGTTTCCGGAAAGGAGGGGCAAAGTGTTCAGGTTGAGCCGGAATGAGCGTTCACATTGGTCCGGAAATGGTGTTCACGTTGAACCGGAATCGGTGTTCATGATCGGCCGGAATATGCATAAGCTCAACCTTCATTTCTGGTAAGCCGCAGAATAGAGTGGCAACGTCCTCTGCCTTATCCCTTTACCTGCACCCTTTGAGTCTCCACCACGTTCATCTGCTTGGTACCCTTGCACTAAATAAATACACCTAATCGTACTACACCATCCCGAAAGCCCTGAGGTATAGGGCCTGGCAGCAAAGCCTGGCATGACCTTGTGATTGTGAGAGCAACCGAAGTTGAGCTGCACTTCGGCAATATGCTGGTAGAACGTGGTACAGACAGCACAATCTTTTTCACCACACTGTGATTAACTCAGTATATGTCGCCTGTATACTCATGCCGATACTGGTTACATACACATGTCGCATTTTGGAGCACATATGGCCCCCAGAGAGCTCACTTGGGATCAGACCCTACGCTTTCGCCTGCTAGAGATCGTGTTGCAATGGGAAGGACGGCTGACCACCAATCACCTAATGACAGCCTTCAATATCGGCCGCCAGCAAGCATCACGGGATATCAATCACTACCTGACCTACTACTCACCTGCAGGGTTGATCTATGACCGAAGCCTGAAGGGATACAAGCCCACCGAGCAATTTGTGCCGCGATTTAGTGAAGGACAAGTAGATGAGTACCTGATGCTGTTACATCGTGAAAAACAGCACCAACGCCAACATGAAGCGGGGCTGTTGACCCTACCGCTGATGGATTTGCGCTACGGCCATATCGAGATCTTGGATGTACCCAACCGCCATATCGACCCCAAGATTGTGCGGGGTCTGGTGCAAGCGGCTCGCGGTCAGTTGCGGGTCGATGTCGATTACGTATCCCTCAGCTCAGAGGAGCAGAGCGGCCGCAATATCGTGCCCCATACCCTGGTCTATGACGGGATCCGCTGGCACGTACGCGCTTACTGCGAGAAGAAAGGGGTATATCTGGATTTTGTGATGAGCCGATTTCGTGGGGAACCTAAGCTACTGGATACCTCCCCTCACGGCCGGGATCAGGATCTTGAGTGGAACACCAAGGTCACTGCGGTGGTCATTCCCAATCCAACCCTAAGCGCAGGACAACAGGCCATCATTGCCAGTGACTATGCCATGCCAGATGGCAAGCTGCTGCTCAACCAGCGCATCCCTTTGATGCATTACGCGCTGGAGCGCATGCAAGTGAGCTATAACGGCGATCACGAACAGCATCCGCTGCTCTACCCGCTGGTGCTGGCAAACCGGGACGAGTTGGTAGCCAAGGGCTGCATCTTCAAGCTCCAAAGCCCGGATTTGCGCGAGAGTTAAGGGACTTAGGGTGTTCCCAGAATAAAAACATGGCTACAGGAAGGCTAGCCCCGTTTGTACCTACTTACTTGCTCAAGAAAGTAGCTGCTCAGCTCACCCTTATGCTGGCTTGCTTCGCTTTCTGCGCTGGCCAAGTGACCGTTGCGCTCCTTCCATACCGCATATGCGGCAGCCTTCTCGACCTCGACTCGTTCTTGTTGCTCTTTCGGTAGGGCACACAGATTGTGACTCATACTGACCTCTTTGTTATCTATTGGTGCCATGGTACGCCATCACAGGCATGCGGGACTTGCGCTGGTTCAAAGGTGGTGCGCTATAATGCCTGTATATAAATACAGGCATTGTTACCATGAAGCTGTTAATCCCAGACCCATCACCCGCCGAGGTGACCATCCCGCTGTTCTTGCACCGTGCCTCTTGCGGCTTTCCCAGCCCGGCCAGCGACTACCTGGAAGGGAAGTTGGACCTCAACACCCACTGCGTGTCGCACCCTGCCGCAACCTTCTATCTGCGTGCCGAGGGGGAGAGCATGACCGGGGTCGGCATCTTTCCCGGTGACCTGTTGGTGGTTGATAAGAGCCTGACCCCGCTCCATGGCGATGTGGTGATTGCACTGCTCGACGGCGGCTTCACGGTCAAGACCTTGCAGCTCAAGCCGAGGCTGCGGTTGCTGCCAGCCAATCCGGCGTTCGCGCCTATCGACCCTTGCATGAGCCTCTCCCTGGAGCTATTCGGGGTGGTCACCCATGTGATTGGCAATCTGAGGCAGCGTGATGGCCATAGCGCTCGTTGATGTAAACAACTTCTACGCCAGCTGTGAGCGGCTGTTTCGCCCTGAGCTGCGTGGCCGCCCGATCGTGGTGCTCTCCAACAACGATGGATGCGTGGTGTCGCGCAGCCCCGAAGCCAAGGCGATGGGTATCAAGATGGCTGGGCCCTACTTCAAGATCCGCGAGCAGTTCGAGGCGCATGGCGGTGTGGCATTCAGCTCCAACTACGCGCTCTATGGAGATATGTCTGGCAGGGTGATGAGCACGTTGGAGACCATGGCCCCCGAGCTGGAGGTCTACTCCATCGATGAAGCATTCCTGTCACTGTCGGAGTCGTTTGCCGGGGACCTGACAGCCTATGGACAACAGATCCGGCAGCGAGTGTGGCAGTGGACCGGACTAACGGTAGGGGTTGGGATCGGCCCCACCAAGACCCTCGCCAAGCTGGCCAACTATGCAGCCAAGAAGTGGCCTGCCACGGGCGGCGTCGTGGACTTGCGTGACGCGCTGCGCCGTGCCCGGCTGATGGCTATCACCCCGGTGGATGAGGTGTGAGATAGCGCTACCTGCTGCACCAGCGGCAAACTTGCCGCCGGTGATTTCAGCGATCGCGCCGCTAGTGACGCTGTAAGCGATAGTCTTGCCCACCTCGCCTAGAGGTCAGCAGGATAGCCTCAAATGCATCAGAAAAGTGGATGGTGCCATTGAAGGCATTACGCTTAGCTAATCGAGCGTACGGGCCTAAATCTGACAGCATTTAAGATTTGTTAAAAATCTCATACACCCATTGAGCCAATACTTCCGGTGATGTTGTTTCTTTCCTTAGGCATTCTTCGCCACGATCCTTTGCCACAATGGCCAACTTCCCAGATTCAGAAATTTCAATATATGGAGCACCAAACTCATCAACCTCAATTCCTAAGGGGAATTTCTCATAAGGATTTCCATGTTCTTTTGCGTATTTGAAAAAGTAGTCTGCTAATTGCTCAAGTGTCATCACTACCACCTTTGACTTATTTTATTGGCTTGATGAAGCCTTCCTTAAGCAACTCATCAATAC
>NZ_NEVB01000151.1:0-3824 GCF_002259925.1 Aeromonas sp. A35_P
GGTGCGATCCACTTGTTCGCACCTTCCCTAGGACACTTTTTTACCAGTAATAATATCTGCACTGGCTAACATACCGGGGATGATGGGAAGTGCGTTAAGCTCATCGCCCAAGTAACTCTTCTCGGTGCGCACCCGAACCAGGTAGAAGGAATTGCCATCTTCATCCTGGATTGAGTCGGCACTTATCTGCTCAACCTTGCCATGCAATCCACCATAAATGGTGAAGTCATAGGCAGTGATCTTGACCACGGCCTCCAGCCCTGGTCGCAGGAATGCGATATCTTTCGGCGACACCTTGGCTTCAACCAGCAGGGTGTCTTCCAGCGGCACTATCTCCATCAGATCCATACCGGGCTGAACGACGCCACCCAGCGTATTGATCTTGAGCTTCTTGATGGTGCCTTTGAGGGGAGCGATGACGCTGGTGCGGTCAACCCGGTCACGCAATCCCACCTGCCCTTCCGATAACTGCCCCAGTTTCCCCTGCTTGTCGTTCAGCTCGGTCTGGGAATCCGCTCGGAATTTGAGAGCGATGTCATTGCGTTTGGAAATGGTCTCCCGCAGTACAGCATTAAGCTTGGGAATAAGCAGCTGGTTATTCTCCAGCTCGCCTTGCATTTCATTGACCTGGCGCTCCAGTTTGATTAGCTCGACTTGCGGCACTATCCCCTCTTTTGCCAGGGGACGGCTAATGTTGAGCTCCTGCTTGGCAAGCTCTACGCTACGGCTGACGGTGCGGATCTTGGCATTGAGCTCAACCAGCTCCTGTTCATTTTGTTCAATCTGGTGACCCAGGATATAGAGCTGGTTTCTCAGGTTATCGAGACGATCCTTTTGTACCGAGCGCTCACGATTGGCGTATTCCGCAAATACGGTTTCATAACCTTCAGGAAACTGGATCGGTGCATTGATCACCACCACCTGTTCACGCCACCCCAGATTTGGTTCATTTTTCACCGCAACGCTGGCCATTTCGGCCCGCAGTCTTGCAACATCACCTTTGAGAGTCACCAACTCCTGTTCGCGCTCCCGAAAGTCGGAACGGAAACGGGTATCATCGATGCGCAGCAACGGCTGTCCTTTCTCGACGATATCCCCTTCCTTAACGAAGATCTCCTTGACGATCCCCCCCTCCAGGTTCTGGATCACCTGCAGTTGGCGCGACGGGATCACCTTGCCCTGGCCGACGGTCACCTCATCGAGCTCGGCCCAGGCCGCCCAGATGATGGCACTCATGAAAAACAGGAAACAGGCCCACAGCAGAGCGCACGCCCGGGTCGGAGTACTCAGCAGAACGGCCGCCGCACCGTCATCCACGAACTCAAGGTGCTCAGGCGCCGGCAACACAGTATCAGATGGCGTTTTCTTGAACAGGCCGGACTTAGCCATTGGAGGCCTCCTGTACGCGCACCTTGCCCTCTTTCAGCTGTTGCAACACCATTTCCTTGGGCCCATCGGCCACTACCTGCCCCTGTTCGATCACGATGACCCGTGACGCCACGTCAAGCATGGTGGTTTTGTGGGTGATGACTATCAGGGTCGTTTCCGGCCCCAATCTGGCCAACTCGTGCTTGACCTGCATCTCCGACTGGTTATCCATGTTGGAGGTCGGCTCGTCCATCACCAGTATGGGAGGATCATTGAGCAGGGCCCTAGCCAGCAAGATGGCTTGACGCTGGCCACCGGAGAGCTGACGGCCCCCTTCCCCTATCTGTCTATCCAGCCCATTGGGATCCCGGTTGGTGAAGTTCGTCACCCCGGCCCGCTTGGCCGCTCGCATGACCCGCACATCATCCACCAACGGATTGCCCAGCATGATGTTGTCACGCACCGAACCGAAAAACAGGGTCACGTCCTGCGGCACACAGCCGATGTTGCGGCGGATCACCGAAGCAGGCAGCTGATCGAGTTCAAAACCATCGAGCCGTACCGACCCATCGCTTGGCCGATACAGCCCCATCAAAATCTTCTCGAGCGTCGTCTTGCCCGCCCCGATCCGGCCAATGATGGCCACCTTCTCACCCGGTTCGATGCGCAGGTTGATATTGTGCAGGGTGCTGGTTTCCATCCCGGGATACTTGAACGACACCTTGTCAAACTCGATGCGGCCGGAGATGACCGGATGATGGATGTACTGCTTGCCCTCTTCCTGCTCGCCCGGCGTGACCATGATCTTCTCTAGGATCTCCAATGCAGATTTGGCCTGGTTGTAGCGGGTCGAGAGTACCGACAGCTGTACCATGGGCGCGATGGCGCGGCTCGACAGCATGACGGCGGCAATCATGCCGCCCATGGTGACCAGCCCTTCCGAGATCTGGTAAACCCCGACAATCACCAGGGCCACCGTCACTACCTGCTGGATGTAGCTGGCCAGCGACGACATGGAGTTGGTGATGCGGCGGGTCTGCACGCCCCAGGTCGAAATGTGGGAGACGGCCTGCTCCCAGCGATGCTGAAACATGCTTTCGGCGCCGAAGATCTTCACTGTCTCCAGACCAGAAATACTCTCGATCAGGTTGGCGTTCTTCTGAGAAGCCAGCCGGGATCCCTCTTCGATGGACTGCTTGAGCGGCGCCTGGATATAGAAGCTGTAAAGGATGAGGATCACCATGGCCACGATGGGCACCACCACCATGACGCCGGCAAAGATCCAGATGATGAACAGGAAGAAGATGGCAAACGGCAGATCGATGAGGGTAGATACCGTCGCGGAAGTGAAAAACTCCCGCACCGACTCAAACTCCTGCAGATGTTTGGCAAAGGCACCGGTCGATGCAGGGCGCGACTCCATCCGCATGCCCATCACCTTGGCAAAGATCTTGGCAGAGAGCAGCACATCGGACTTTTTGCCAGCAATGTCGATGAAGTAGCTGCGCAGCTGGCGCATCACGAAGTCGAAGGTAAACACCACCATGGCACCGACCGCCAGCACCCAGAGCGAATCAAACGCCAGGTTGGGTACTATCTTGTCGTAGACGTTCATGGTGAACAGAGGGCTGGCGACGGCAAACAGGTTGATAAGGATGGAGGCGACCAGAACGTCCCGATAGATGCCGCGGGATTCAAGCAGGGTGCTCCAGAACCAGTGACCATCGCGAGTCTCCAGCACCTTGGGTGAACGCTCATCAAACTTGAACTGCTTTTTGACAAAGAACAGCCGCCCCAGATACTCATCACCCAGCTGGGCTGCACTCAGCCATTGGGCCGCATCCCCTGCCTGCGGAAAGATTACCTTGCCCTGGGTTCTGTCTTCGTTCCATTCCAGCAGAATGCAGGCACCGCCGTTGCGCATCTGCAACACACAGGGCAATAACAGCGGGGAGATGTCCTCGAGAGACTGGATCACTTCCCGGGCGGACAAGCCACCCCGCTCGGCGGCACGGCCGAACAGATTGGGGGTCAGCAGACCGAATACCAGTGGCAAGCCGGTGGTGAGAGCGTCCTTGCTGTTGGGTACCCCATAAAAGCGGGTCAGAAAGACCAGACACTCCAACAACTCGTCAATACGGTTAGTTTCTGCTTGCATAGCATCCTGTCACTGCATGATTGGGCCGACTGTCTCGCCATACCGATACTCAAGCCTCACGGGCGTCGTTGGCGCAGACATTCCCGTGACATAAAGAACAGAGCGCCCCTGAAAAGGAGCAACAGCCTGATACACATTAAAAGCACAGGTACCTGACACTGGATGTCATCGACAGACCTGAACGGCATTATGCCCAAAGCGGATACGCCAGGTCAGGCTGTTGATCGCGACACAGGATGGCGCCATACCCGATAGATCCCGTCCAGATTGGAAATAATACAAGCTTATTGATAATGAT
>NZ_NEVB01000152.1:0-3771 GCF_002259925.1 Aeromonas sp. A35_P
CTGTTATGCACAGCCACAAGGGAGAGATAAAAAATGAATAAATATTATCTGTTGCTGGCGCTGGGCCTGCCAGGGATGGGGTGGGCGAACGAGCCTATCCAGGCAGTGGAAGCAGCCAAGGTGAGCGCGCCGGAAAAAGTCGAGCTGGGCAAGATGCTGTTTTTCGAGCCGCGGCTCTCGAAATCCAGCGCCATCTCCTGCAACTCCTGTCACAACCTGGCGACCGGCGGGGTAGACAACCAGGTCAGTTCTCTCGGCCACAAGTGGCAGGAGGGGCCGATCAACTCGCCCACCGTGCTCAACGCCAGCCTCAACTTCGTGCAGTTCTGGGATGGGCGCGCCAAGGATCTGCAGGCGCAGGCGGCGGGCCCCATCGAGAACCCGCTGGAGATGGCCTTCAGCCACAAGCTGGCGGTGGAGACCCTGCACACCCTGCCCGAGTACCGGGCCCGCTTCAGCGCCGTGTACGGCAAGGCGGACTTCGGCATCGACGAGGTGACCGATGCCATCGCCGCCTTCGAGGAGACCCTGGTCACCCCCAATGCGCCGTTCGATCGCTGGCTGAAAGGGGATGCCAAGGCGCTGACCGCGCAGCAGTTGAAGGGCTATCAGCTGTTCAAGGAGAAGGGCTGTACCGCCTGCCACAACGGGGTGGCCATCGGCGGCAACTCCTACCAGAAGATGGGGCTGGTCAAGCCGTTCAAGACCGACAACCCGGCCCTAGGGCGCGGTGGGGTGACCGGCGAGAAGCAGTTCATCGGCTGGTTCAAGGTGCCGACCCTGCGCAACATCGAGCTGACCTACCCCTACTTTCACGACGGCTCTGTGTGGGATCTGAAGGAGGCGGTGCAGATCATGGCGGACATCCAGCTCGGCCAGACCCTGAGCGAGCAGGAGGCGGACGACATGACCGCCTACCTCAAGAGCCTGACCGGCGAGCAGCCGCAGATAGTGCTGCCGATCCTGCCACCCTCCCAGCCCGATACCCCCAGGCCTCAGGTCAAGAGCTGAGCGGGTGTGATGATTGCAGCGGAGCCGCCGGCTCCGCTTTTTTGTTTCTATCTATCTGATAAGCCTGTTGAAGTTGCTGCACGACACAATGACAAAGGGATGACAATCCCCCAGCTGGCGACGGCGATTTTATCGATTTGCAGCCCTCTTCACATTTCCGACACGCTCACAATTCGTTCGATTGCCTTACTCATCCGACCTGGTGTCAAATCACTCCGCCTAACACAAGGAGTGGCATAATAATGAATAATATCAATAAATTAGTTCTGGCTATCGGATTCACTCTCACCACCTTCCCGAGCCTGGCGGCGGGCTTCCAATGCAAGGATCACGTCAAGCTCGGGTTACCCAGTCAATCCAGTCAACTGCTGTGCCGGGACGGCTATGCCGCCGGTTACAACTACGATACCAAGGTCTCTGACTGGGTCTCTTATCGGATGACGGCCGCCAGCGCCCAGGGTCAGGTGCCGCGCAAGGATGCCTTTGCCGAGGACAAGGAGGTGCCGGTGCAGTTCCGCGCCACTTTGGCCGACTACAAGGGCTCCGGTTATGACCGTGGCCACCAGGCGCCCGCGGCGGACATGCGCTCCACCGCCACCACCATGAAGCAGAGCTTCCTGTTGACCAACATGACCCCGCAGCTGCCGGCACTCAACCAGGGGGCCTGGCGCATCCTGGAGGAGAAGACCCGGCAGTGGGCCATCGCCTATCAGGATGTCTATGTGATCACCGGCCCCATCTTCACCAATTCGGATGCCTCCATCGGCAACGGCGTGACCGTGCCCCACGCCTACTACCGAATCGTGATGGATGTGGCCAACAAGGAGGCGATCGCCTTCATCCTGCCGCAGGAGAACGTGTCGGCCAGCCGGCTGGCGGATTACATAGTGACGGTGGATGAGGTGGAGCAGCAGACTGGGCTCGATTTCTTCGCCGAGCTGCCAGATGAGCAGGAAGAGGCCATGGAGTCCCAGCTGATGGCCATGTGGAGCAACTGAGTTCACCCATGACGCTGATGAAAACAGGGGCCTGTCGGCCCCTGTTTCTATTTGCTCAGCTCATCACCGACCTTCTTGACGGTGTCCCGGGTGCCATGCCCTATCTCGCGGGTCACGTCCCGGGTGGTGTGGCCAATCTCGCGGGTCACGTTGCGGGTGGTGTGCCCCACGGTTCTGCCCGCCTCCTTGATGTCGGCGCAGCCGCCGAGCAGGCTGCCCAGCACCAGGCCGAGGGCCATCATAGTCATGCAGTCACGCCTCATGGGGGCTCCTTCTCGTTTCATCATCATCTCCATGCCGATGGCGGCATTATGGCCTCGTGTGCAACGGGCGGGCAACCAGCAGGGTGTGGCCCGGTCCCGGGATCTCGTGCTCGGCCTCCACGTGGAAGTGGGCCTCGCGCAGGCACTGGTAGAGCTGTTTGGAGTGGTAGAAGCGGCTGTTGCCGTTGGCCAGGCAGGTGAAGTAGAGGGAGGTGGCGTTGAGACTGAAACTGGCGGCTTCGAAGGATTGGCGGTCCCAGAACAGCTCCAGGATGCAGACTCGGGCGTCCGGTTTCATGGCCAGCCGGATCCGGTTCAGGATGGCGACGATCTGCTCGTGGCTGAAGCAGTCGAGGAACTGGCTCATCCACCAGATGTCCGCCTCGCCGGGCAGGGTGCCCGGTTGCAGCAGATCCACCGGGTGACCCTGCACCCGCGCCGTCAGCCCTGCCTCCTCGATGTTGCGGCGAGCCAGCGCCAGTTGCTCGGGCAAGTCCAGGATGGTGACTCGCAGCGCGGGATCCCGCTTGGCACAGGCGATGGCCCACTTGCCGGTGTTGCCACCCAGATCGTAGAGGTGGCGCGGCTCATAGCCGAACACCTTGTCCTGGGCCTGCTGGAAGGCCCAGTCGGAGTAGAAGTGATCGAACGCGAACCAGCTGCGGCGGGCCGGTTCGGGCAGCTCGCTCAGGTGCGGATAGAGGGTCTGCCAGGGGCCGAACTCCTGTAGGCCGGCCGGAGCACCGTTGCGGATGGCGTCGAGCAGGTGGGCGAGGGGCTGATAGCAGACGTGCTGGGTGAAGTCGAGATTGACCCGGCTCATGGTGTCGTTCAGCAGGTACTTGCCGACCCGCCCCAGCACATAGTGCTCCTCGGTCAGGTAGCAGAGCCCGCCACCGAGCCCCATGTCCAGCAGCACGCCGGCGCCGTATTCACTCAGCTTGCACGCCAGGGCGATGTCGGCCAGTGGTGCCCCCCGCTGGCCACGGGTCTCGAGATAGGCCAGCACCCCGGTTTCGCGCAGGCACCAGCTGGCCTGAAACAGCATGGGCCCGAAGGCGATTTTCTGGGCCTCGCTGATGGCTTCCAGCGCGTTGTAGGGGTCTGTCTGATAGTGATTCACGGGGGGCTCCTGCCGGATCAGCGGCTCTGCGCGCGGGCGAGTTCCAGCTGAATGGCCTGGTTCAGGCCCAGTACCCAGCGGTTATAACTGCGGTGGATGCTGCCCTTGCCCTTGTCGTCCAGATTGACGCTGCTCACATAATTGATGGAATAATCGCGAGCGCTATAGGGAATATTGATCACCGCCTGATGCTGACGCACATTGACCTGGCCCCGAATTAGTCCCGGCTGCTCCTGACGCATCACCCAGCTCTTGCTGATGCCCGCCGTAATAATGGCATTGGCGACCTGCTCCTCGGTGAGGTTGGATGGCACCGGATTGGCCGCCATATTGCGGATGGGCTGGCTGGTGGAGCAGGCGGCCAGCAGGGCACAGG
>NZ_NEVB01000153.1:0-3751 GCF_002259925.1 Aeromonas sp. A35_P
GATAAAAGTCGTTTTTTATCAAATACTTTTATCCACTCCTTCCCGTCTGCGCCAGGGAGTGGCTGATAAGCATACAGCCCCCCCTATTGCAGGATGCGCCACATCCGTATTAATTAGGCAGGCAATGACGATGGGGCCTGCCCATCGCGCTTTTCTGAGCCTGAGTCGCCGGGATTTTGTAATTTTATTTCAGAACTGTCGTCTCACGCCCGCCACCCCCGAGCCTGCGTCCTCACCAAGAGAGTGCGCCCTCATAAAGAGATGATATTTGCCATGGCCGATAAATTAACCCAGCTGAAAGCCCTGACCACAGTTGTCGCCGACACCGGCGATATCGAAGCCATCAAGCGCTACCAGCCCATCGATGCCACCACCAACCCCTCTCTGGTGTTGAAGGCATCCGAGATCCCCGAGTACGCGGCGCTGATCGAAGACGCCGTAACCTGGGCCAAGGCCCAGAGCCAGGACAAGGCACAGCAAATCATCGACGCGGGCGACAAGCTGGCGGTCAACATCGGTCTGGAAGTGCTGAAGATCGTCCCGGGCCGCATCTCCACCGAAGTGGACGCCCGTCTCTCCTTCGACACCGAGGCCAGCATCGCCAAGGCCCGCAAACTGATCCGTCTCTACAACGACGCCGGCATCAGCAACGATCGCATCCTGATCAAGCTGGCCTCCACCTGGGAGGGGATCCGTGCCGCCGAGGTACTGGAGAAAGAGGGTATCCAGTGCAACCTGACTCTGCTGTTCTCCTTCGCCCAGGCCCGTGCCTGTGCCGAAGCCGGCGCCTTCCTGATCTCCCCGTTCGTGGGCCGCATCCTCGACTGGTACAAGGCCAAGAACGGCCGTGACTACACCGCCAGCGAAGATCCGGGCGTGGTCTCCGTCACCTCCATCTACAACTACTACAAGCAGCACGACTACCCGACCGTGGTCATGGGTGCCAGCTTCCGCAATACCGGCGAGATCCTGGAACTGGCCGGCTGCGACCGTCTGACCATTGGCCCGGCGCTGCTGGAAGAGCTGAGCAAGGCGGAAGGTGCCGTGGTTCGCAAGCTGGACTACACCGGCGAGCGCAAGGCCAAACCGACCCCGATGACCGAGGCCGAATTCCGCTGGGAACTGAACCAGGACGCCATGGCTCACGAGAAGCTGGGCGAAGGCATCCGCATGTTTGCCATCGACCAGGGCAAGCTGGAAACCATGCTGGCCAGCCGCCTCTGATCGCTGCGCCATCTGCCGACAAAAACCGGGTTCCCGCAAGGGCACCCGGTTTTTTTATGGGCGCAGGATCCGCTGTCATGGGTTCGTCACGAAAACGTTTTATTTTTAATGCCGGTATGTTATACGGATGGTGAAAACGAGAATAACCAAGGAGGGAGCCATGGAAATGTTCAACTTCGATTATGAAGATGTAGTTGAGCTCGGTTCACGTAGCCGCGGGACAACGGGAAAAAAACGTAAATGGCGTGAGATAGAGGCGTTGAAAGACAAACACCGCCTGCAGAAGGAGCTGCAATCCATCGACATCGCCTACGAAGGTCTCTCAGACGAGATCGAGTTGTAAAAACAAGGCCCCGGTTAACCGGGGCCTTGTTTTTCAAGGGAGTGTCAACCCTCAGGAAGAGAGCGGCAGCGACAGGCGCTTGGCCAGATCCTGAAAGTGCTGGCTGATCTCGGGCCCGAACAGGGGATCCCCGATGGCGCGGTTCTGCCAGACCTGCTCGAGGTGACGCCAGTCATCCTCGGTCAGCGAATCGCGCAGATGGGGAAAGATGACCCCCTCTTCGTAGTTCATGTGTGCCTCCTGCAGCGCCACGAACTGCTCCAGCTTGGCGGTGAACTGATCGAGCGGAATGACCGCATCCATCAGGATCATCTCCACCATCTCCCTGAGCTCGGCACCGGCCTCTACCAGCTTGGCATGCTCCTGTTGCAGCCGGTTGGCCACATCCCCTTCCACTACCCGGTACTTGAGGTAGTAGTCATAGATGATGTCTTCCTTTGGATGGTGATACTTGTCCGATACCTCCCGCAGGTAATCCACCACGTCGCGGATCAGGAAGTAACTGACCCTTTCTTCGCTGCGAATGGCTACCAGCTTCTGCTTGAGCAGGTCCAGCAACCTGGCGATGTTGAGATGATCCTTGTGCAGACTCGCTAACATGGGCACTCCTTGCGCTGAAATGAGACGATTCTGATCAGAGTATACGGCCATTTGTCGCGCCAACTTTGCACTCAATCAAGTCAGCTGCAGACAAAACGGCCAATGGCACATGCTGTTTCGCCCTCCCGACAGAGCAAATGCAGCTGGCTGCCCCGCGCTATTCGCAGACCGAGTGCCAGTTGATGGGGCTCATTCCCTGCTGGCTCAGCAAGCGGTTGGTCTCGGAAAAGTGGCCGCAACCGATGAAGCCGCGATGGGCCGAAAGCGGGCTGGGATGGGGGGCGCTCAGCACATGGTGGCGGCTCCGGTCGATGAAGCGCCCCTTCTTCTGGGCGTGGGCGCCCCACAGCAGGAAGACCACCCCCTGACAGCTGGCGTTGATCTGCTCGATGACCCGATCGGTGAAAGTTTCCCAACCCAGATGGGCATGGGAGTGAGCCTGGCCCGCCTGCACCGTCAGCACGGTATTGAGCAGCAATACCCCCTGGGTGGCCCAGGACTCCAGAAAGCCGTGACTGGGTGTGACAAAACCCGGCAGATCCCGCTGCATCTCCTTGTAGATGTTCACCAGCGAGGGAGGGGTGCGCACGCCGGGCAGGACGGAGAAGCAGAGGCCGTGAGCCTGGTTCGGGCCGTGATACGGGTCCTGGCCCAGGATCACCACCTTGACCTGATCCAGCTCGGTCAGCTTGAAGGCGTTGAACACGTCGGTGGCCGGCGGGTAGATCACCTTGCCCGCCTCCCGCTCGCTCCTGACGGTCGCCAGGGTTGCCTTGAAATAGTCCTGCTCCTTCTCGGAGCCAATCACATCAGTCCAGGTCAGCACCCCAATCTCCTCATTGAATCTGTCGGGGGAGGCTATCTTCCGACTCAGCCGCTCATGCGTGCAGGCCGGTGCGCCTCTCTCCTCGATATACAGGGCCGGATGAACGGCCTGCTCCCTGTCCACCCACACGGGCACAGCGCAGCACACCACCATCCTCGATGAATACGGCAGGCCCTGGGTCGCCTTGCTTTTACGCAGGCCAAATCGGCCAGCACGCCCCCTGCCCCCATTAATGCAGCAAGGGGCTCAGGATAGGGGGCCAGCTCCCAAGACGCAACCAAGATGCCCCGTGGGCCCCTTCTCCCGGCCAAGCCGTGGCCACTGAGATTACCTTTCCACCGCAACTCTCTTCGGGTGAGCAACAGACCGACACTGAACCCGCGCCCCTCCAGCAGCTCCTCCTTGCCTCGTCTGGCAATGACAGGGCCACTCTGCTCGCCTGCCACCTCGTGCAGCCCTCTGCTTGCTCTCTATGCTTCTTCTCTTTCCTGCTGGCTTATTCCCCCTCACCCACTCTGTAGCGCCCCCAGTATCGAGTCGGCTTGAATATGAAAAGATGTAGTTAAATTACTAGATTTAATTAATGAAAGATGCATAATTTGGATATCTTTCATAATCATAAAAATGAGCTATTTTTGATTAATCTCAATAATTTAATCCCTTCACATCCACGCAAACAGCGCATTTTTTGATTTAGATCAATTTTCGTAATATTACCATCGTGGTATATATGACCCAACAAAGTAAAGGTGTAAGGC
>NZ_NEVB01000154.1:0-3721 GCF_002259925.1 Aeromonas sp. A35_P
ATATATTCATCACTTTAAGAACACAGCCTAGGCAGGCGGCTGGCGGGGGCCGGGGTGGTTGCCCGGCGGGGGCGGGCTTGTTAGCCTTCCGGCACTGACACAGGAGATAATAATGAGCAAGGTACTTGATGAGCTGCTGGCGTTGCTGGCGCTCGAAAAAATCGAGGAGGGCCTGTTTCGGGGCCAGAGCCAGGATCTCGGTCTGCGGGCCGTGTTTGGCGGACAGGTAATGGGGCAGGCCTTGTCAGCCGCCAAGCAGACGGTGGCCAGCGATCGCCAGGTGCACAGCTTCCACTCCTACTTCCTGCGCCCCGGCGATGCCAACCGTCCCATCGTCTACGACGTGGAGAACATCCGCGACGGTCAGACCGTCTCCACCCGCCGGGTCAAAGCCATTCAGGGCGGCAAGCCCATCTTCTATCTCAACGCCTCCTTCCAGGTCGAGGCCGAGGGGTTTGAACACCAGATCGCCATGCCGGCGGGGATCACGCCCCCCGAGCAGCTCAAGAGCGAACTGGAGCTGGTGCGTCCCTACGAGCAGCAGATCCCGCCCGCCCTGCGCGACAAGATCATGTGCGAGAAGCCCATCGAAATTCGCCCGGTGACCCTGGTCGACCCGATCCGCCCCGACGTGCATGAGCCGGTGCGCCACGTCTGGTTCAAGGCCAATGGCCAGATGCCGGACGATCAACGGGTGCACAAGTACCTGCTGGCCTATGCCTCTGACTTCCACTTCCTGTTCACAGCCCTGCAGCCCCACGGGGTGTCGTACTGGGAGCCGGACATGCAGGTGGCCACCATCGACCACTCTATGTGGTTCCACCGGGATTTCCGGCTGGACGACTGGCTGCTCTACGTGGTGGACAGCCCGAGCGCCAGCGCCGGTCGCGGCCTGGTACGTGGCCAGTTCTTTACCCGCGATGGGGTGCTGGTGGCGAGCACGGCGCAGGAGGGGGTGATCCGTCGCCGCGGTTGAGTGCCGCTATGCCCATAAAAAACGGGAGCCGATGGCTCCCGTTTTTATTGGTCAGTGCTTGTCAGGCTGCGTCCTGCTCGGCGTTGAGGGTTGTCTCGCCGCTCTGGGCAAAACGGTCGGCCCACAGGGCAATCACGCCATCGCCGGTGACGTTGCAGGCGGTGCCGAAGCTGTCCTGGGCCAGGTAGAGGGCGATCATCAGGGCGATGGAGGCCTCACCGAACCCCAGCATGGAGGTGAGCAGACCCAGTGCGGACATGACGCCACCACCCGGGGCACCCGGGGCAGCGATCATGATGACACCCAGCATCATGATGAAGGGCAGCATGGTGCCGATGCCCGGGATGGCCAGATGCTCGGAGAGGAACATCACGGCGGTGGCGCAGGTCACCAGGGTGATGGTGGAGCCACACAGGTGAATGGTGGCGCACAGCGGCACGGTGAAGTTGGCGATGCCGGCGCTCACGCCGTTGTTCTTGCTGGCCTGCAGGGCGACCGGGATGGTGGCGGCGCTGGACATGGTGCCAAGAGCGGTGAAGTAGGCTGGCAGCATGTTCTTGATGAGCTGGACCGGGGAGCGACCCAGGGCCAGACCGGTGCCGACGAACAGCACGGAGAGCCAGAGCCAGTGCATGATGATGGCCATTACCAGCACCACGCCGAAGGTCTTCAGGGTGGCGAAGACGGTGCCTTCCACCGTCATCTCGACGAAGACGCCGGCGATGTAGAACGGCAGCAGCGGGATGATCACCTTGGCCAGCAGGCGGTCGATGATGTCGCGGCCCTGATCGGCGACCCGGCGCAGATCGGTGGCCTGGGTGGCGCTGATGCCGATGCCGAACACGAAGGCGGCGGCCAGTGCCGACATCACCCCGAACAGCGGCGGGATCTCCAGATTGATGTAGGAGGCGAGCTTGGTGGCCGCTTCGGCGGTAAGCTCGGCGGCGCTGGTCAGACGCGGGATCAGGTTGCTGGCCACGGTAAAGGCGAACAGGCCCGCCAGTATGGTGGAGCAGTAGGAGAGGGCGACCGTCTTGCCCAGCAGCTTGCCGGAGTTCTTCGGCAGGCTGGCGATGCCGCTCATGATGAAGAACAGGATGATGAGCGGAATGGTGAAGGTGATCAGCTGACCTATGACTGTCTTGGCCGTAAACAGCACGCGTGTGACCCATTCAGGGGCGTAGAGACCGAGCAAGAGACCGGCGAGGATGCCGGCAACCAGTTTGAGGACAAGTTTCATAAGTAAATCCAGGTGTTAGTGTCTGACTTGTTATTTAATTTTGATTTTAATGCCGCTTTTTAACACAAAATCCGCATCATGTCTGTCGTAGGTGCGTTAATGTCGAGTTAAATATTGTTAAATGTGATCATGGTGGTGAGAGTCACTGACGAGGTGATCACCGAGAGAAGAGGATGATTAATTGGGGGCGGCCCTTCAGCCGCGGATCAACAGGGCGTGCAGCCAGCGGCCATCCGCCTGCTCGCTCTCCCAGCACTGCTGCAGTTGCAGCGGCAGCGGGGCGATGAGCCGGCGCAGCCCCTCCTCATCGAGTCGGGAGAGGCGATCTTCGGCTACCGGAGAGGCGGCTTCAGGCGTGCCGTCGCTGGAGGCTGGCTGGCCACTGGGGTGGGGAAAGGCGCAGTAGAGCGGCCCGGCAGGCTTGAGCAGGCCGGCCAGGTGCGCCAGCGCGTTGCTGAGCTCGCTGGCCGCGAGCAGCGGCAATGCCCCGCGCGCCCAGATGCCGTCATAGGGCACCACGCTGTGCAGCTGATCGATTCGGCAGATCCGCACCGGCTGGCCGCTGCGTCGTGAGGCCACCCTGGCCTGGGCCAGGCGGGCATCGAAGGCAGTCACCACCAGTCCCTGCTGGCGAAAGAAGCAGAGATCGTCGCCTTCGCCGCAACCCGCCTCCAGCAGGTGGGCACCACAATGGAGCAAGGTCAGAAACTGCTGACGTGCGACGGACAGTGGGTCGGCTGAGGGGGTGGCAAGGGATATCGGCGGGCAATGGGGAGACGAACGGGACATGGCGGGCACTTTTGCGGGGACGTTACTCTGTTTCGGGGGCGTGACTATAGCAAATTTGAGTGAATTTGGCGCCGGGGCGCCAAAGGAAGGGGAGGAAACGGGAGAGTGTTTGCACCGGCCAATGGATCTGTGCCGAGCGGCTGTGAGTCAGGTGCGGCGGGTGGCCGGGCCGCCGGACTGGGCGATCAGGGC
Source organism: Aeromonas sp. A35_P (assembly GCF_002259925.1). NCBI lineage: Bacteria > Pseudomonadati > Pseudomonadota > Gammaproteobacteria > Aeromonadales > Aeromonadaceae > Aeromonas > Aeromonas sp. A35_P. Next base: position 3,198 of record NZ_NEVB01000154.1, read on the forward strand.
GAACAGGTTGTCCAGCACAAAGTCGGCCTCCTGGCGCAAGTCGATGCGATCCGGGAAGTGCAGCCAGTTGATGATGTAGCCATCCAGGGTGCAGTGCAGCAGGGTGGCGGCCCGCTGCAGATCCAGCTCCCGCGGCAGCTGGCCAAGGCGCACCGCATTGCCCAGGGTGGTCTCCAGATCCCGGAAGAAGTTGTTGGACTGGCTGCGCATGTGCTCGCGCAGTGAGATGGCCTCTCCCTCCAGCGACTCCAGATTGAACAGTATGGTGAACATCTGCTGATGGGCGGGCTCGGTGCTTATCTTGATGATCACCCCCTTGAGGAAGCTGCGCAGCTTGCCGAGGGGGTCGGGCTCCTGCTCGGAGACGCAGGCATCGAGCTGGTGGGAGAGGGGCTGGCAGAGCTCCTCCCAGAGGGAGACGAACAGCTCTTCCTTGTTCTTGAAATGCCAGTAAATGGCGCCCCGGGTCAGCTCGGCGGCCCTGGCGATGTCGGTCAGGCTGGTCTTGGCCAGGCCTTGTGAGC
>NZ_NEVB01000155.1:0-5086 GCF_002259925.1 Aeromonas sp. A35_P
GGTGGCGTATAATACCTTCCTCACTTCGAAAGTCAAGCGGTTGTTTTCGCTTTTCTTTCGGCGCTGGCTTCACGAGGAAGCGAGCTCATCAGGTTGGCGTGTTCCGCCGTGCTGGTGAGGGCGCATTATAGGGAGGCGCGCCGCGATGACAAGGGCTTTTTGCAAAAATGCGTTCGTTTGCTGAAAAAGCAGACTAAAGCCCTCTAATCACAGGTTTTCGCCCGGTATCACGCCGCTTTTTTGCTCAACTCTTCGCTTTGAGCCTGGATATAGTTGACCCAGCTGGTCGCCCGCTGCTGCCAGTTACCCTGCTGCTGCAGTTCACGGGCCAGCACCAGCGCCTCGGCATACTGCTCCTTATTAAGGTGTGCCTGTACCAGCAGCGCCTTGGCCCTGTTGCCTTGTTCCCCTTTTACCGACTTGATGGCGGCGAGCTGGGTCATGGCGGCATCTGTTTTGCCTTGTTGCAACAGCAGCTCGGCGGCGCGCATGGCCGCCTTGGGATGAGCATGCTCGCGGGCGAGCAGCTGCCAGCTGTCGACGGCCTTCGGCCACTCGCGCGCCCCTTCCCATAGCTGGGCCAGCAGCTGACGGTTCTCGGCGCTCTGTTTCATCTGCCCCTTCGCCATGGCAGCTTCCAGCAGGCGGGCGCCGCGATAGGGCAGCCCCTGCCAGGCATAAAGACGGATCAGCTGGTTGCGGGCGGCGGCATCATCCATCAATTTCCTGTCGATGGCAGTTTGCAGCAGCGCCAGCGCCTGATCGCCGCGCTTGGCGGAGAGGTTGAGCGACACCGCCTGTTGCCACCACTTGCTCTCTTTCGGCTCGTGACGGATCAGCTCTTCGGCCTGATCGGCGGCCACAGTGTAGCGCTGCAGCGCGGTGAGAGCGGAGAGGCGGATGATGGCTGCCTGCTTCTGCCAGCTCTTCTTCAACAACTGTTCACTCTGGCTGGCCGCCTCACCGTACTGCTTGTTGTGGTAATAGAGGCCGGCCAGACGCAGGCGCAAGGCATCGTCAGCCTTGATGGCCAACGCGGCCTTGTAGCTGGCGATGGCGCCGGTCCAGTTGGATTGCTGGGCCTGGATGTCGCCGCGCAGCCGCAGCAGTTGCAGCTGTTGTTGCTCGGGCCACTCTTTATAGGCCAGAGCCTGCTCCACGTAACGGCTTGCCTGCGCGGTCTGCTGCAGGTTGGCAGCCAGGGAGGCCTGCAGCTGGGCCAGCCAGGCGCGCTCAGCATCGCTATTTGGTTTGAGGCCGGATGCCTTGCTCTGGGCCTGTTGCCAATGGCCGGACTGATAGAGCTTCATCACGGGCTCCAGCTGGCGGGAGAAAAGAGGGCTCACCTCCATCGCCAGACAGGCTTGGCTGACCAGGGCCAGCACACAGATCCAGATCCGCAACATAGTTATGACTCCAGTTTGAATTTGAGCGTGATGACTTGCACCAGCTTGTCGGTGGCGCCGGGTCTCGGCTGATAGCGCCACTTGTTGATCGCCTGAATGGCCGCCCGCTCGAACTGACGCTTCGGCTTGGCCTCGACCACTTCCACATCCTGTACCCGACCGTCGGCATCGACGCTGAAACGCAGGGTCACCGACCCTTCGATGCCGGCCTGCTGGGCCCGATAGGGATAGACAGGCTCGATCCGTTGCAACGGCATCAGCATGTCACCGGCGCCGATCCCGGCCCCCTGTTGCTGACCATGGAAATTGCCGCTCGCAACCGGGGTAGGGCTGGTCGCAACGCCAGGGGCATAGACTTGCACCGCGCTGAGGCTGGAGACCAGATCTAGGCTCGGCTGCACCGAGGGCAACGGGGCCGCCGCCGGCATAGGCAAAGGCGTCGAGGCCAGTGCGGCAGGCGGCTCCGGCAGGGGTTCCGGCTCCTGGGGTACCGGGCGCTCGCGCACCTGTACCTCGGTCACCTCGTTCTGCATGTTGATGACGATGGACTTCTGCTCGGCGCTCGCCTTCTCCCCTCTGGGCGGCTCCACCAAGGTGGCCATGAACAGCAGGATCCCCAGACTGAGGGCAATCCCCAGTCCCAGGCTCATCAGCTTGTATTTCATTTCGGTGCCACCGCCACGGCGATGTTGGCGATGCCTGCCGCCTTGGCCTCATCCATCACCCGCACCACCTTGCCGTGGGGTACCCGCTCGTCGGCCTGGATCACCAGGCTGGCATCGGGCTGCTCCGCCAGCAGGCGGGCGACGCTGGCCTGTACTCGCTCCACGTCGATCTGCTTGCGGTCGATGAATATCTGCCCCTGGGGGCCGATCGCCAACATGATGCTGGAGGACTTCTGCGCCTTGGCCTGGCTGGCCTGAGGCCTGTGCACCTCGAGCCCGGCTTCGCGCACGAAGGAGGTGGTGACAATAAAGAAGATCAGCATGATGAACACGATATCCAGCATGGGGGTCATGTCGATCTGCACTTCATCGCGCTGGCGTTTGGATTGCCGTCTCATTGCATTACCTTCTCTTCTCGCAGGCCGTCCCGGGTCTTGGCCAGCGCACGCTTGGCCTGGCTCTCGAGACGGCTGAGTAACAACACGCCGGAGAGAGCGACCACCATGCCAGCCATGGTGGGGATGGTGGCGCGGGAGATCCCGCCCGCCATGCTCTCCGGGTTAAAGCGGTTGGCCGCGGCCAACGCATCGAATACGCCTATCATGCCGGTCACGGTACCCAGCAACCCCAGCATGGGGCAGAGCACCACCAGGGTACGGATGAAGATCAGATGACGGTTGAGCTCAAGCTCGGCCTCGGCCAGCCAGCGGCTGCGGATCGCCCGAGCGTGCCAGCTGTGACGCTCGCTGCGGGCCTGCCAGCGGCCGAGCAGCTGGCGCTGCAGCGGGGCAAACCCCAGGTTGAGGTAGAGCAGCCGCTCGATCATCAGAATCCACATCAGCACCAGCAGGGCCAGAATGACCCAGAGCACCGGGCCACCACGGCCCATGAAGCTCTGCAGCTGTTGCCAGATGTCGAGCATCATGCCGCCCGCTCCATCCCGCCGTTATTGCTTTCGGCCCGCTCGGCCAGAATGCCGGCCACCTGCTGCTCCAGCACGTTGGAGAGCTCGGTGAAGCGGGACTGCAGCAGGCTGTGGGCCAGGATCAGCGGAATGGCCGCCACCAGACCCTGTACCGTGGTGACCAGCGCCATGGAGATGCCGCCCGCCATGATCTTGGGATCGCCGGTGCCAAACTGGGTGATGGCCTGGAAGGTACCGATCATCCCGGTCACGGTACCGAGCAGCCCCAGCATGGGGGCAATGGCTGCGATCACCTTGACCATGCCGATGCCGCGCTCCATGCGGGGGGTCTCCTGCAGGATCGCCTCATCGAGACGCAGCTCGAGGGTCTCCATGCTCAGCTCTGGATGCTTGTCGGCCACCGTCAGCACCCGGCCGAGGGCGTTGTCGGCATGATATTCACCGCTCTTGAGCTGACGACGAACCCGACCCAGTTCACGGGAGAGGCTCCACAGCCGCACCCCGGCGATCCCCAGGCCGATGGCGGCCAGCAGCACTATGATGGCGCCAACCTGGCCGCCCTGCTGGACTTGCTGCCAGAAGGTGGGGGCTTGCGCCAGCATTGCCAGCAGGGTGCCGTGGGAGGGATCCAGCGGCAGCGCTTCCCCTTCCTGGCCCTGATAAGCGGCCGCAGCGGAGAGCACGTTGCCGGGCAGGCCCAGCACCGGGCTCAGGCCTTCGGCGGTTGGCTGCAGGAACCCCTGCTCGCCAAACAGCGCGAAGCTGCCGACCCGGGTCAGTGATTGCTCGCTGGCCGCCCCCTGAGCATCCAGCACCTTGCCGTTGAACTGGGCAACCCGGCCCGACTCTCGGATCTCCTGCAGCAGGGTGGCAGGCAGCAGGGCAAGGGCGGCGCGATCCGGTACCTGCTTCTCCTGCGCCATCGCCTTGAGCGGCGCGAGGCGCTCGGGGTACTGACCTTCGACGGCGGATTCACTCAGCAGCTTGACCGCATCGCTGGCCCCCTGACGGGTGACAGCAAAGATCTCGTTCATGTCGCCGGAGGCCTGCTCCCACTGGGCATTGAGCTCCACCAGCTGCTTCTCATTGGTAGCGAACTGGCTGGCCAGCTCCTTGCTCAGGCGCTGGGCCTCGGCCAGCTTGGCGCGGGCACTGTTCAGCTCCTTGGAGACAGACGCCAGATCCTGCTGTGCCTGCTGTTCACGGGCCTGTTCCTGCTGCTGCCAGGCTTCATCGGCCACGGCGGCAGTGGTGCCCAGAGAGAGGGCGAGGGGGAACCACTTCATGGTGACGCTCATGACTGGGCCTCCTGACCACGGCTGACGGAAAGGGGGACATTCAACAACTGGGGAACTTTCTTGTCGGCGGCCATCTCCAGCGCCTCGGCGACGGGGGAGAGCCACTGGCTGTCGAGGGGCTGCCACTGCTTGTTCTGCGCGGACCAGCGCCACGCCTGGGAACGATCGGCAGTCATCGCCAACAGGGAGACCCGACCCACCGCCAGCACGTCGACCCGGCGCGGTGCGCCGTCCAACACCAGTTCGGCGGCATAGCTGTCGAGCCGGCTGCCATATTCGGCTTCGATCTGGTAGGCCTGCAGCAGCTGGCGGAACTTCTCCGCCTCGCTCACATCGGCTCGGGCCAGGGTGGCTTTCAGCTGTTCAACCCGCGCCAGGCGATCTTCCTTGCGCAGCGGAATGTCGCTCTCCACCAGCTGTTCCAGCTCGGCCTGCATCTGCAGCATCAGCGGGATCAGGCCCTGCCTGGTCTCCTGTACCGCCTCCAGCTGCTGATTCAGCTTGCCCAGCTCATTTTGCTGATCGGCCACCAGAGACTGCATGTAGCGGTTGTAGGCTTCCAGATCGCGCAGTTGTAGCTGCGCATTTTGCAGCTCCAGCCTAGCGGCAACGGCCGCATCGGCGGCTTTTTCCACGCGCTGCTGGGAGGCTTTCCCAGCAGCTATGCTGTTTTTCAGTGCCGGCGCGACCAGCTCGTCGGCGCCGGCAGCGAAGTGGACTGACAGTGGCAACAAGGCCAAACCCCAAAACTTGTTCATGATACAAATCATTAACAATGATAACTATTCTCAT
>NZ_NEVB01000155.1:5222-37646 GCF_002259925.1 Aeromonas sp. A35_P
GATCGAAAAAGGAGAGGTTCATGTTCAACGATGCGATCTGGGAACATATCGATCGGTTCACCAAGGCCAAGAAGACCAGCGACATCCAGCAGCAGCTGGAGCGCTTCAGTCACCAGATGGGCTTTGATTACTTTCGTTTGCTGATTATTTTTCCCATCAGCATGCAGAAATCCCATGTGGCGCTGTTCAACAACTGCCCCACCAGCTGGTTCGATGCCTATTCGGAGCGGCACTACCTGACCCAGGATCCGGTCGTCTTCCTGGGGCTGAAGCAGACCCAGCCCATCTTCTGGAACAAGCTCGACTGCGACTCCCCCTGGCTGCCCAGCGCCAGCCGGGAGGTAATGAACCTGGCGGCCGACTTCGGGGTGAGAAACGGTGTCTCTTTCCCGCTGCACACGCCGCAGGGGGAACACGGCATCCTCTCCTTCATCAGCAAGGAGAAGTCCAATTCCGATCTGATGTTTGAAAACGTTCCCTTGCTGTCGTTCTGCGCCAGCTACATCTTCAACTCGGCACTGCAGCTGATATAAAGAGCAGGCCGGATCTGATGAAGTACCTGACCGAGCTGTCGGATCGGGAGAAGGAGTGCCTGTTCTGGGCCAGCGAGGGCAAGACCTCCTAGGAGATCGCCACCATCCTCGGCATCAGCGAACGGACCGTGAACTTCCACCTCAATCAGGTCACCAACAAGACCGACTCGAAGAACCGCAACCAGGCTATCGCCAAGAGCATCTCAAGCGGCATCATAGTGCCCTCGCTGGACGACGTGACCATCACCAACCTGCGCTTGTCGTGACGCCAGCCCGGCAACACAGCCAATAAAAAAGAGCCGCAATGCGGCTCTTTTTTCATTTCCGGCGACGGCTTATTCCACCGTGACGGATTTCGCCAGGTTGCGCGGCTGATCCACGTCGGTGCCCTTGATGAGGGCAACATGGTAGGAGAGCAGCTGCAGCGGCACGGTATAGACGATCGGCGCGATCACCTCTTCCACGTGGTTCAGGCTCATCACCCGCATGGTCTCGTCGCTCTTGAAGCCGGTATCGGCATCGGCGAAGACGTAGAGGATACCGCCACGGGCACGCACCTCTTCCACGTTGGACTTGAGCTTCTCCAGCAGATCGTTGTTCGGCGCCACCACAATGATGGGCATCTCGGCATCGATCAGCGCCAGCGGGCCGTGCTTCAACTCACCGGCGGCATAGGCCTCGGCGTGGATGTAGGAGATCTCTTTGAGCTTGAGTGCCCCTTCCATGGCGATGGGGTACTGGCTGCCGCGACCCAGGAACAGACTGTGGTGCTTGTCGGCAAACTCTTCGGCCAGGGCCTCGATATCCTTGGCCAGTGCCAGGCTCTCCTTGATGCGCAGCGGCAGGGCCTGCAGCGCCTTGACCAGCTCGGCTTCGGCGGCGGCGCTCAGGTGGCCGCGGCAACGACCGATGGAGGCCACCAGCATCAGCAGACCGGCCAGCTGGGTGGTGAACGCCTTGGTGGAGGCCACGCCAATTTCAGCCCCCGCGCGGGTCATAAAGGCCAGATCCGATTCGCGCACCAGGGAGGAGCCCGGCACGTTGCAGATGGCCAGCGAGCTCATGTAGCCGGACTCTTTGGCCAGGCGCAGGGCCGCCAGGGTATCGGCGGTCTCGCCGCTCTGGGAGAGGGTCACCAGCAGGCTGTTGGGGCGTACCACCGACTTGCGATAGCGGAATTCGGAGGCGATCTCCACGTCGCAGGAGACGCCGGCGATCTCTTCGAACCAGTAGCGAGCCACCATGCCGGAATGATAGGAGGTGCCGCAGGCGACGATCTGCACGTGATCGACCTTGTCGAAGATGGCACGTGCGCCGTTGCCGAAGGACTCGACCACCACGTGATCACCACCCAGACGCCCTTCCAGGGTGTTGGTGATGGCCTTGGGCTGCTCGTGGATCTCTTTGAGCATGTAGTGGCGGTACTCGCCCTTGTCACCGGCGTCGTGGGAGAGTTCGGACTCCTGCTCTTCACGCACCACTGCCTCGCCGTGGGTATCGAAGATGTGCACGTCGCGACGGGTCACTTCGGCCACGTCCCCCTCTTCCAGGAAGATGAAGCGACGGGTCACCGGCAGCAACGCCATCTGGTCGGAAGCGATGAAGTTCTCGCCGATGCCGCGGCCGATCACCAGCGGGGAGCCGGAACGGGCCACCACCACGCGGCTGTCGTCACGGCTGTCCATCACCACGGTGCCGTAGGCGCCGCGCAGCTGTTTCACCGCCACCTGCATGGCAGCCAGCAGGCTGGGAGCGGATTTCAGCTCGTGGTGCACCAGGTGGGCGATCACCTCGGTGTCGGTGTCGGAGCTGAACACATAGCCCAGCGCCTTCAACTCTTCCCGCAGCTCTTCATGGTTCTCGATGATGCCGTTGTGCACCACCACGATATGCTCGGAGACGTGAGGGTGGGCATTGCGCTCGGACGGTTCGCCGTGAGTGGCCCAGCGGGTGTGGGCGATGCCGGTACCGCCATGCACGGACTGCTCGTCCAGTGCCTTGGCCAGCTCGGCCACCTTGCCGAGGCGACGCACCCGCTGCAGCGGCTGACTGGCGCTGAACACGGCCACACCGGCCGAATCGTAGCCGCGGTATTCCAGACGGCGCAGACCCTCTACCAGAATTTCAGCCACATCACGTTGGGCGACGGCCCCGACGATGCCACACATACACTTCTCCTTAAGACGCTATTGATTCGGTTGGATATTGATTTGTTCAGGTCAGACTGCCACGGGGGCGCAGATCAGCTGGATCCCCTTGGCCTGAATTCGTTCTCTGGCCGAGATGGCCAGCCCCTCGTCGGTCACCAGGGTATGGATGCTGGACCAGGGCAGTTCGAGATTGGGGATCTTGCGACCGATCTTTTCCGACTCCACCATGACGATGACCTCCCGCGACACCTCGGCCATCACCCGGGACAGGCCTACCAGCTCGTTGAAGGTGGTGGTACCCCGTTCCGGATCGATGCCATCGGCACCGATGAACAGCTGGTCGAAGTCATAGGAGCGCAGCACCTGCTCCGCCACCTGACCCTGGAAGGATTCGGAGTGGGGGTCCCATGTGCCTCCCGTCATTAACAGGGTAGGCTCGTTTTCCAGCTCGCGCAGGGCGCCGGCCACATTGAGAGAGTTGGTCATCACGATGAGACCGCGCTTGTTGCCGAGCAGCGGGATCATGGCGCTGGTGGTGGTGCCGCTGTCGATGATGACGCGGTTGTGATCGCGGATCCGTTCTGCCGCCGCCTTGGCGATAGCCAGCTTTCGTTTCGAAACTTGCTCTGGATTGCCGTCCACCACCATCTCGCTGGGCAGGGGCACGGCGCCACCGTAACGACGCAGCAACAGGCCACCGGTCTCCAGCACGGCCAGATCTTTGCGAATGGTCACCTCGGAGGTGGAGAAGTGCTTGGCCAGGGCGTCGACGCTCACTTCACCCTGCTCCTGCACCAGGCTCACTATGGTGTGACGGCGTTGCTGAGTATTACGTTTGGTCATCTTAAAGTTTCGATTCGAAAGAATGTCGAAATATTAATGCCTTTTCTGGAAAAATCAAACGGCAAATAGGATCCGATATGGTTCGATGCCAGAATGGGGGCTGATTTGCGACGAGGATGCCATGCAAAAACGAACCATCTGGCTGGTAGAAGATGAAGCCAGCATCGCCGACACCCTGATCTATGCCCTGCAAACCGATGGCTTCGAGGTGGAGTGGTTTTCCCTCGGCCAGCCGTTGCTGGCGCGACTGGCCCAGTCGCTCCCCGACTTCCTGATCCTGGATGTGGGTCTGCCGGACATCAGCGGCTTCGAGCTGTGCAAGCAGGTACGAGCACTGTGCGATACCCCGCTGATGTTCCTCACCGCCCGCAGCGAAGAAATTGATCGCCTGATTGGACTGGAGATTGGGGCCGACGACTACGTGGCCAAGCCCTTCTCGCCCCGCGAGGTGTGCGCCAGGGTGCGGGTCATACTGCGCCGCAGCCAGCCAGCCGCCCCCCAGCCGAGCCAGACCCTCACCCTGGACGAGGAGCGGGCCCGCATCAGCTTTCACGGCCAACCGCTGGCGCTCACTCGCTACGAGTACCTGCTGCTCAAGACCCTGATGCTAACGCCGGGCCGGGTCTACTCCCGCCAGCAGCTGATGGATCTGGTGTGGAGCGGGGCGGAGGAAAGCCTGGATCGCACCGTCGACACCCACATCAAGACCATCCGCGCCAAGCTGCGGGAGCGGGATCCGGACGCCAACCTGATCCTGACCCACCGCGGATTGGGTTACAGCCTGGAGCAGGCATGAACAGACGGTTGCCGGGTCACGGCCGGGGGATGACATGAGAATCGGACTGCAACTGCTGTGCGGGCTGGTGCTGATCTTTGCGCTGGCCGCCTGGTTCGTGCTGGAGATCTTCGTCGAGGAGATCAAACCCGGGGTGCGCAGCGCCACCGAAGATACCCTGGTAGACATGGCTCAGATGCTGGCCCCGCTGGCGCTGGATGACCTGCAGGAGGGGAAGATGGCCGACGGCCGGCTGGCCAGCGCCTTCGCCCGCCTCAACCAGAGCCCCATCAACGCCCTGATCGACGGCCACCTCAAGCAGCAGGCGGAGTACCGCATCTATGTGGTCGACCGCTGGGGCAAGGTGGTTTACGACTCGGACGGGGTGGATCTGGGCAAGGACTACTCCCGCTGGAACGACGTCTACCTGACCCTGCGCGGCGAATACGGCGCCCGCAGCACCCGCAGCGACCCCGACGATCCCGCCAGCTCGGTGATGCACGTGGCCGCGCCGCTGCGGGAGGGGGACGACATCCTCGGCTCCCTCACCGTCGCCAAACCCAACCGCACCCTACTGCCCATGATAGAGCGCAGCGAACACCAGCTGCTGCAGGGGGCGGCCCTGCTGCTGTTCATCTCGCTGCTGATCGGCGCCCTGTTGGTGTGGTGGCTCAACCGCGCCATCGGCAAGCTGGTGCACTATGCCGATGCGGTCAGCCAGGGCCAGCCCGCCACTCTGCCACGTCTCTACAGCCCGGAGCTGGATCGGCTCGGCCGCTCCCTGGAAACCATGCGCCGCCAGCTGGACGGCAAGGCCTACATCGAAGCCTATGTACACAGTCTGACCCACGAGCTCAAGAGCCCGCTGGCCGCCATTCGCGGGGCAGGGGAGATCCTGGCCGAAGCCCCGCCGCTGGACGTCGCAAAGCGTTTTATCAGCAACATCAATCTGGAGACGGCCCGCATGCAGCAGCTGATCGAGCGGATGCTGCAGCTGGCCAAACTGGAGTCGGGACAGGGGCTGGATAGACAGGCGGTCGAGCCGGCCAGGCTGGGCAAGCGTGCGCTCGACGCCCGCCAGATCCTGGCCCAGCGCCGCCAGATCACCCTGCACGCCGAGCTGGGGGAAGCCCAGAAACAGAAGTGGGACCCGCTGCTGGTGGAGCAGGCCCTCGGCAACCTGCTGGACAACGCCCTCGACTTCTCCCCCGTCGGTAGTACCCTCAGGCTGAGCGGCACCATGGAGGAGGGGGGTTACTGCTTCCGGGTGCGGGATCAGGGACCCGGCATTCCGGACTATGCCCTGCCACGCATCTTCGAGCGCTTCTACTCCCTGCCCAGACCCGACAAGGGCAAGAGCAGCGGCCTCGGGCTCAGCTTCGCCATGGAGGTGGCGCGCCAACACGGCGGCCGGCTGACCCTCGCCAACCAAGCTGACGGCGGGGTGCTGGCCGAGCTCTGGTTGCCAGCGGGCTGACACTTCACACTGGGCACATAAAGCGGCGCTATGCTGGTGTTTTCCCAGCGAACTTTATGTGCTCAAGGAGCCCCCATGTCCCGCCTTCTGTTATCCGGCCTGCTCGGCGCAGGCCTGCTGTTTTCGCTGCCGGCCAGCGCCGCCACCGGCTGCTTTCTCTATGCCGACGGCAACGGCCAGACCCTCTCCAGCGAAGGGGATTGTTCAAGCCAGCTGCCACCCGCGTCCACCTTCAAGATCCCGCTGGCGCTGATGGGCTACGACAGCGGCTTTCTGGTGGACGAAGAGCACCCGGCGCTGCCCTTCAAGCCGGGTTACGATGACTGGCTGCCTGCCTGGCGGGAGACCACCACCCCGCGCCGCTGGGAAACCTACTCGGTGGTCTGGTTCTCCCAGCAGATCACCGAATGGCTGGGGATGGAGCGCTTCCAGCAGTACGTCGACCGTTTCGACTACGGCAACCGGGATCTCTCCGGCAATCCTGGCAAGCACGACGGCCTGACCCAGGCCTGGCTCAGTTCCAGCCTGGCCATCAGTCCAGAGGAGCAGGCCCGCTTCCTCGGCAAGATGGTGAGCGGCAAGCTGCCGGTGTCGGCGCAGACCCTGCAGTACACCGCCAACATCCTCAAGGTGAGCGAGATCGACGGCTGGCAGATCCACGGCAAGACCGGCATGGGTTATCCGAAGAAGCTGGATGGCAGCCTCAACCGGGATCAGCAGATCGGCTGGTTCGTCGGCTGGGCCAGCAAACCGGGCAAGCAACTCATCTTCGTCCATACCGTGGTGCAAAAACCCGGCAAGCAGTTCGCCTCCCTCAAGGCCAAGGAAGAGGTGCTGGCCGCCCTGCCGGCCAAACTGAAAACCCTGTGATACCGAGACCGGCGCTCTGCGCCGGTTTTTTTATCCCCCTTCACCCCCACTTCACACAGCCCCATCCCCCCTTCACCCGACCCAGCCACACTCGCTCCATCAACAAGGAGACGTGTCATGATCAAACAGATATTCAGCCACAAGATCTTTCTGCTGCTGTTGCTCAGCCTGCTGCTGATGGTGCCGGTACAATCCATCATGGAGCTGAACCGGGAGCGCCAGGCCTATCGCAGCCAGGCCATCCACAGCATAATGGCCAGCAGCAGCGGGCCGCAACGACTGCTGGGGCCGGTCGTGGTGCAGCCTTATACCCGCACCGTCACGGTGGAGCAGGATGGCAAGCGCTTCGAGCGCAAGCAGCAGCTCTATCGCTACCTGCTGCCGGAACAGCTGGATGTGCAGGCCAGCATGGAGGTAACCCCGCGCAAGCTCGGCATCTACCAGGCCCAGGTCTATCACACCCGGCTCTCCCTCTCCGGGCGACTGCCTGCCGAACTGAACGGTAAAACCCTGCTCAGCGGCGAACCTGATCTGACCGTCGACGGGACCGATCCCGCCCTGGTGGCAGGCAAACCCTATCTGAGCCTGGTGCTGTCCGATGCCCGCGGCATCAACCGGGTACCCGAGCTGCAACTGGGGGAGCAGCGCATCCCGTTCGCTCCCGGCGCCCTGCTGGGTGACGGACTGGCCGGCATCCATGCACCGCTCGCGGCCCTGCCGGGGGAGGGTGGCGCTTTTCACATCGAACTGGACCTGCAGGGGATGAACCAGCTGGAAGTGGTGCCGCTCGGCCAGGACAGCAGGCTCAACCTCGCCAGCAACTGGCCCCACCCCAACTTCATCGGCGACTTTCTACCGGGCAGCCGCACCCTCAGCGCCAGCGGCTTCGAGGCGAGCTGGCAGAGCAGCTGGTTTGCCACCGACATGGAGAGCCGTTTCAACCGGATGATGAAGGGTATCAGCGGCGATCTGCCCGCCTTCAGCGTCAGCCTGGTGCAGCCAGTGGATCACTATCAGCAGAACGAGCGGGCCGCCAAGTATGCGCTGCTGTTCATCGGCCTCACTTTCCTCAGCTTCTTCATGTTCGAGCTGCTCAAGGGGCTGCGAGTGCACCCGATCCAGTACGCCCTGGTGGGCATGGGGTTGGCCATCTTCTATCTGGTGCTGCTGGCACTCACCGAACACCTCGGCTTTGCCTGGGCCTATCTGATTGCCGCCCTGGCCAGCGTGACCCTCAACGGCTTCTACCTCAGCCATGTGCTGGGCGGCCCCAAACAGGGGCTCGGCTTCGCGACCCTGCTCGGGCTGGTCTACGCCATCCTGTTCGGCTTGCTGCAGGCCGAGGAGATAGCCCTGCTGCTCGGCGCCCTGCTGCTGTTCGCCATCCTGACGCTGGTCATGGTGCTGACCCGCAAGCTGGACTGGTATCGGGTGATGGGGAACGCCCCGATGCCCCCCGCCAGCGGGCAGGATAGCTGAAAACAAAACCGGCGCCATCAGGCGCCGGTTTGCATTTCATTGATCGGGTATCACTTCTTCTTGACCGGGCGCGCCCAGTTCTGGATATGGCGCTGGGGCACCCGGGTGATCACCAGCTCGTTCTCGGCCACGTCCTTGGTGATGGTGGAGCCGGCCCCCAGGGTCGCCCCCTTGCCGATCCGCACCGGCGCCACCAGCTGGGTATCGGAGCCGACGAAGACGTCATCCTCGATGATGGTCTGGAACTTGTTCACCCCGTCATAGTTGCAGGTGATGGTGCCAGCCCCGATGTTTACCTTGGCACCCACCTCGGCATCCCCCAGGTAGGTAAGATGACCACACTTGGAGCCAACCCCGAGGCGCGCCTTCTTCATCTCGACGAAATTGCCGACGTGGGCATCCTGCTCCAGTACGGCACCCGGGCGCAGGCGGGTAAAAGGACCGACCGAGCACTGGTCGGCGATTTGCGCGCCTTCAATGACGGAGTAGGGTTTCACCTCGGTGTGATCGCCGATCACGCAATCCTTCAGCACGCTGCCGGCACCGATGCGGACGTGGTTGCCCAGCACCACCTTGCCTTCGATGATGACGTTGACGTCGATCACCACCTCTTCCCCGATGTCCAGGGTGCCGCGCAGATCGAAACGGGCCGGGTCGATCAGGGTGGCACCGGCGATCATCAGCTTCTCGGCCTGCATCTGCTGATAGCTGCGCTCGAGCTGGGCCAGCTGCACCCGGTTGTTGGCCCCTTCCACTTCCATGGCGCTGTCGGGGTGAACCGCGGCGATGGGGCAGTTGTCGGCGTGGGCCATGGCGATGACGTCGGTCAGATAGAACTCGCCCTGGGCATTCTTGTTGTCCAGACGGGACAGCCAGCTGCGCAGCTGGCCACCGTTGGCCACCAGCACGCCGGTGTTCACTTCGCGGATCGCCAGCTGCTCGGCATTGGCATCCTTCTGCTCGACGATGCCGACCACCTGGCCGTTGCTGCGCACGATGCGGCCATAGCCGGTCGGGTTGTCCAGCACCACGGTCAGTAGCGCCATGCCATCTGCGGCCTTGGCGGCCAGCAGCCGCTGCAGGGTTTCCGGCTGGATCAGCGGGGTATCGCCGTACAGCACCAACACGTCGTCTTCGTCCTGCCAGAACGGGATGGCCTGGGCGACGGCGTGGCCGGTACCCAGTTGCTGGGCCTGCAGCACCCAGTTCAGATCGGATGCCTGGATCCGCTCCTTCAGCAGTTCGGCACCGTGGCCATACACCAGATGCAACTGCTCGGCACCGACCTTGCGGGCAGTCTCGATCACATGGGAAACCATCGGCTTGTTGGCGACCGGGTGCAGCACCTTGGGCAGGGAGGAGCGCATACGGGTACCTTTACCCGCAGCCAGGATCACGACGTTGAGAGACATAATTCGACCTTTGGAACATGAAGAAATACTCGGCGGAGTCTATCCAACGAGTAAAAAAAAAGCGACCCGCAGGTCGCTTTTTACCTCACCGTTATTAACGGTAATTCTTTTTGACGATATCGATGACCCGCAGTTGAGCCATCGCCTTGGCCAGCTCGGTGGCGGCCTGGGCGTAGTCGATATCACCATGGGAGCTGTGGATCCGCTCTTCCGCCGCGCGTTTGGCTTCCTGGGCTTTCGCCTCATCCAAATCGTCGGCACGAATCGCGGTGTCCGCCAGCACGGTCACGGCTTCGGGTTGTACTTCCAGCATGCCGCCGGAGATGTACAGCACCTCTTCAGTTCCGTTCTGCTTCACCAAGCGGACCAGGCCCGGCTTGATGGCAGTCAGCAACGGAGCATGACCGTGGCGGAGACCCAGCTCACCTTCGGAGCCTGATACCTGAGCGGACTGCACGCGACCGGAAAACAGTTTTCCTTCGGCGCTCACCACGTCCAGGTGAAAGGAGATCATCTCAGCCATGGGCCCTCCTATCGAGGCTTACAGTTTCTTGGCTTTCTCGACAACTTCGTCGATGCTGCCAACCATGTAAAACGCCTGCTCCGGCAGATCGTCGTACTCGCCTTTCAGGATGCCCTGGAAACCACGAATGGTATCTTTCAGCGGCACGTATTTGCCCGGAGAACCGGTAAACACTTCGGCCACGAAGAACGGCTGGGACAGGAAACGCTCGATCTTACGGGCACGGGCTACGGTCAGTTTGTCTTCTTCTGACAGTTCATCCATACCCAGGATGGCGATGATGTCCTTCAGCTCTTTGTAGCGCTGCAGTACGGTCTGAACGCCACGAGCAGTCTCGTAGTGCTCCTTGCCAACCACCAGCGGATCCAGCTGACGGGAGGTGGAGTCCAGCGGGTCAACGGCCGGGTAGATACCCAGTGCCGCGATCTGACGGGACAGTACCACGGTCGCATCCAGGTGGGCGAAGGTGGTCGCCGGAGACGGGTCGGTCAAGTCATCCGCAGGCACGTAAACGGCCTGTACGGAGGTGATGGAACCGGTCTTGGTGGAGGTGATACGTTCCTGCAGAACGCCCATCTCCTCGGCCAGGGTCGGCTGGTAACCTACTGCGGAAGGCATACGGCCCAGCAGTGCGGATACCTCGGTGCCCGCGAGCGTGTAACGGTAGATGTTGTCCACGAAGAACAGCACGTCACGACCTTCGTCACGGAACTTCTCGGCCATGGTCAGGCCGGTCAGCGCCACGCGCAGACGGTTTCCGGGCGGCTCGTTCATCTGACCGTAAACCAGAGATACTTTGTCCAGTACGTTGGACTCCATCATCTCGTGGTAGAAGTCGTTACCCTCACGGGTACGCTCACCTACACCGGCGAACACGGAGTAACCGCTGTGTTCGATCGCGATGTTACGGATCAGCTCCATCATGTTTACGGTCTTGCCTACACCGGCACCACCGAACAGACCAACCTTACCACCCTTGGCGAACGGGCATACTAGGTCGATAACCTTGATACCGGTCTCCAGCAGGTCGTTGCTGTTGGACTGATCTTCGTAGCTGGGAGCCGCGCGGTGAATGGACCAACGCTCTTCTTCACCGATCGGACCTTTTTCGTCGATCGGATCGCCCAGTACGTTCATGATCCGACCCAGAGTCGATACGCCGACCGGCACCTGGATGGATTTACCGCTATTCACTACTTCCAACCCACGACGCAGACCGTCGGAGGAGCCCATGGTGATGCAACGAACGACGCCGCCACCGATCTGTTGCTGAACTTCCAGCACCAGACCCTGGCCTTGACCTTCGCTGACAACCTTCAGTGCATCGTACACCTGGGGCACGGCATCTTGCGGGAACTCGATGTCCACCACAGCGCCGATGATTTGGACGATGAAACCGTTACTCATGTCAAATCCTCTAAACCTTTGATAACCCTTGCCTTACACCGCAGCAGCACCGGACACGATCTCTGTCAGTTCCTGGGTAATACTGGCCTGACGGGCCTTGTTGTATACCAGTTGCAGATCGTTAATCAGGTTACCGGCGTTGTCAGTCGCGGCTTGCATGGCAACCATTCGGGCTGCCTGTTCACTTGCCAAGTTTTCCACTACCCCCTGGTAGACCTGGGATTCGACGTAGCGAATCAGCAGGGTATCCAGCAGTTGCTTGGGATCCGGCTCATAGAGGTAATCCCAGTGGTGTTTCTTGGCGAGCTTGCTGTCTTCAGTTACGGGCAAAGGCAGCAGTTGATCGACTCGTGGTTGCTGAACCATGGTGTTGACGAACTTGTTGTACACCAGATACAGCCTGTCAATCTCACCGTTGTCGTAAGCCTTCAGCATGACCTTGACTGAACCAATCAGGTCATTGACGCTCGGGTTATCGCCCAGTCCTGCGACGTGAGCTTTCACCTTGGCGCCGTGCCGTTCAAAGAAGTTGGAGGCCTTGTTGCCGATCAGAGCCAGGTCAACCTTGGCTCCTTTCGCGCTCCATTGCTTCATGTCATTGAGGGCAGCCTTGAACAGGTTGATGTTCAGACCACCACACAGGCCACGGTCGGTGGAGACGACGATGTAACCCACTCGCTTGACCTCACGTTCGATGAGGTAGGGGTGCTTGTATTCCAGGTTCCCCTGAGCGATATGGCCGATCACCTTGCGCATGGTTTCAGCGTACGGACGGCTGGCAGACATGCGATCTTGCGCACGGCGCATCTTGCTTGCTGCCACCATTTCCATAGCGCCGGTGATCTTCTGAGTGTTTTTCACACTCGCGATCTTGTTACGTATCTCTTTTGCGCCGGCCATCTCTTACTCTCCATCAGGTGGCAGCTCGCGCTGCCACACACGCTTACCAGGTCTGGGTTGCCTTGAAGTTGTCCAGCAACGCAGTCAGCTTGCCAACGATCGCGTCGTTGTAGTCGGCCTTGGCATTGATTTCAGCCATCAGCTCGGCATGCTGGGTATTGGCGTAAGAGAGCAGAGCGGCTTCGAAGTCGACGATCTTGTTCAGCTCGACATCGGAGAGATAGCCTTTTTCCGCGGCGAACAGCACCAGAGACTGGTGAGCCACGCTCAGCGGAGAGTACTGCTTCTGCTTCATCAGCTCGGTCACTTTCTGACCGTGGTCCAGCTGCTTGCGGGTCGCATCGTCCAGGTCGGAAGAGAACTGGGCAAATGCAGCCAGTTCGCGATACTGGGCCAGCGCGGTACGGATACCACCGGACAGCTTCTTGACGATCTTGGTCTGAGCGGCACCACCTACACGGGATACGGAGATACCCGGGTCAACGGCCGGACGGATACCGGAGTTGAACAGTTGTGAAGTCAGGAAGATCTGGCCATCGGTGATGGAGATCACGTTGGTCGGAACGAACGCGGATACGTCACCAGCCTGGGTTTCGATGATCGGCAGGGCGGTCAGAGAACCGGTCTGGCCTTTCACTTCACCGTTGGTGAACTTCTCTACGTACTCGGCGTTGACGCGAGCAGCACGCTCCAGCAGACGGGAGTGCAGATAGAAAACGTCGCCCGGGTAGGCTTCGCGTCCTGGCGGACGGCGCAGCAGCAGGGAGATCTGGCGATAAGCTACGGCCTGCTTGGACAGGTCATCATAGATGATCAGCGCGTCTTCACCGCGGTCACGGAAGTACTCACCCATGGAGCAGCCGGCATACGGAGCCAGGTACTGCAGGGCAGCCGCTTCGGAGGCAGAGGCAACCACCACGATGGTGTTGGCCAGGGCGCCGTGCTCTTCCAGCTTGCGCACCACGTTGGCGATGGTGGAGGCCTTCTGGCCGATCGCAACGTAGACACACTTAATGCCGGAGTCTTTCTGGTTGATGATGGTGTCGATGGCGATGGCAGTCTTGCCCACCTGACGGTCACCGATGATCAGCTCACGCTGGCCACGACCGATAGGGATCATGGCATCGATGGCTTTCAGACCGGTCTGGACCGGCTGGTCAACAGACTTACGCTCGATAACGCCCGGTGCAATCACTTCGATCGGCGAGAAGCCGTCGTTGTCGATTGGACCTTTACCGTCGATCGGCTGACCCAGGGTGTTCAACACCCGGCCCAACAGACCACGACCGACCGGCACTTCCAGAATGCGGCCAGTCCCTTTTACTTTCATTCCTTCTGACAGACCGTCATAGGAACCCATGATCACCGCACCGACGGAGTCACGCTCCAGGTTCAATGCCAGAGCGTAGCGGTTGCCCGGCAGCTCGATCATCTCACCTTGCATGGCATCGGCCAGGCCGTGAATACGAATGATACCGTCGCTCACAGAGACGATGGTACCTTCGTTACGCGCTTCGCTCTTTACATCAAACTGCGCAATGCGCTGCTTGATCAGCTCGGCGATTTCAGTGGAATTCAGTTGCATGCTCTAATACCCCAATCAAGATTGCAGCGCGTCAGCCATGCGATCCAGCTTACCGCGGACCGTGCCGTCGATAACCAGGTCACCGGCCTTGATGAGCACCCCGGCCATCAAGGACGCATCCATGCTGCAATTCAGCTTCACTTTGCGCGCGAGACGTTGTTCCAGAGAAGCCTGAATATTGGCTTTCTGCTGGTCGGTCAGTTCGATCGCCGAAATCACGTCAGCCTGAACTTCTTTATCCAGTTCAGCCTTGAACGCGATGAATTCAGCAACGACCGCCGGCAGCACACCCAAGCGACCATTCTCGGCCATCACCCGGATCAGGTTCTGACCATGCTCGTCGAGTTGCTCACCACAGATGCCGACAAACAACTTTGCCAGCTCTTCGGCAGCCACAGAGCCGTTTACCAGGTTGTGGATGGTCTCGTTTTTCACGACTTCCGCCGCGAAACCGAGCATCCCCAGCCACTGGTCAACCGCCTTGTGCTCAACGGCAAACTCGAAAGCAGCCTTGGCGTAGGGGCGAGCGATTGTAGTCAGTTCAGACATAGCCCCGTTCCCGTTACAGTTCTGCTACCAGCTTGTCGACGATGTCGCTGTTGGCAGCCTGGTCGATTTGGCGCGCCAGGATCTTCTCTGCACCAGCAATGGCAAGAGCAGCAACCTGCTTACGCAGTTCTTCTTTGGCACGATGACGTTCAGCTTCAATCTCGGCACGGCCCTGAGCCAGGATTTTTTCCCGCTCAGATTGGGCACCGGCAGCAGCTTCATCAATGATCTGGGCCTTGCGTTTGTTGGCCTGTTCAATGATTTCTGCAGCCTGGAGCTTGGCTTCTTTCAGCTGATCGGTGGCGTTGGCCTTGGCCAAATCCAGATCTTTCTTGGCACGCTCGGCAGAAGAGAGGCCGTCAGCAATGGTTTTCTGACGGGCTTCGATGGCAGCCATCAGCGGCGGCCACACGTACTTCATGCAAAACACTACGAAGAAGAAAAAAGCAACTGCTTGGCCGAGGAGGGTGGCGTTGATATTCACAGCCTGTGTCCTCTTAGTTAGTTAATGGGTTATGTCCGGAGGTCGCTATGACTTAGCCGGCAACCGCAAACATCACGTACAGACCCAGACCAACGGCGATCATCGGGATCGCATCCACCAGACCCATCACGATGAAGAACTGGGTACGCAGAACAGGGATCAGGTCCGGTTGACGAGCTGCACCTTCCAGGAATTTGCCACCCAGGATACCGATACCGATGGAAGCGCCGATAGCCGCCAGACCCATCATCATTGCAGCAGCGATGTACAGCAGGTCCATGTTCAAGTTTTCCATGAGGATCTCCATTTATTTAGATGTAATTGATTGTATAAAAAGGATTATTTGAGTTGCATCAACCATGGTCTTCTTGAGCCATCGACAGATAGACGATGGTCAGCACCATGAAGATAAACGCCTGCAGAGTGATGATCAGGATGTGGAAAATTGCCCAAGGCACGGACAGGATCCACTGAGACCACCAGGGTAGCAAACCCGCAATCAGGATAAAGATCAGTTCGCCAGCATACATGTTGCCGAACAGTCGAAGACCCAGAGAAACAGGTTTGGAAATCAGCGTAACAGTTTCCAGGATGAGGTTAACCGGGATGGCCGCCGGGTGATTGAAAGGCTGAAGCGTCAGCTCCTTCACAAACCCGCCGATACCCTTGACCTTGATGCTGTAGTACAGGATCAAGAAGAACACGCCCAAAGCCATGGACATGGTGATGTTAACGTCAGCAGAGGGAACCACACGCAGATAGGGAACACCCATCAACTGTGCAGCGTGGGGGATAAAGTCAACGGGGATCAGATCCATCAGGTTCATCAGGAAGATCCACACAAACACCGTCAGGGCCAAAGGTGCGATGACCTTGTTGCGACCGTGAAAGATGTCCTTGACGTTACCACTCACAAACTCGACCAGCATCTCCACAAAGCACTGCAGTTTACCGGGCACACCACTGGTAGCGTTGACGGCTACGCGGCGGAACAACCAGATAAACAGAGCGCCCAACAGAACAGAAAATATCATTGAGTCGACATTGACTGTCCAGAACCCAGACCCGACTTGCAGATGGGTCAGATGGTGGGAGATATATCCCTGAGGAGTCAGGACTTCTCCGGTTGCAGACATGAGTTTTCCTAATAGTGGTTGTTAAGCGTGAATGAGACTATCCACTGTACAACGAGGGCGAGGATATAAGTGGCAAAGAACGAGACGGTATCGACCTCGATCCCGGCGCCAAACATCAGGGCGAAAAGTCCTGTTGTAGTAATGAGCTTAATCCCTGCCCCACCATAAAAGTCCCGCAAAACCAGGCCCACGCTATCTTTCGTCACCTTGCGGCGCAGAACCCAGAGCGTGAACAGGGCTTGTGGAACCCAGTACATGCTCCCCCCGTAGAGGGAGGAGCGTCCGGCAAACGCACCGGCCTGGTAAAACCAGACGGTACTGATCGCCAGGATCAGGACGAGCTGACAAACGAGCATAGCCAAGGCCAGCGTTAAACCTTCCAAGGCTATTTTCTGCTTCACCAACCTACCCCTGAACATTACAGAACTGTAAAAAATCGGGATCCGAAGACCCCGCGTTTACAGCCTAAAAAGCCGGTCAAATTATACCCTTGAAGACAGCTATTGCAACATGGCAAAAATCCTTAATTTTTGCGGCTTTCCGCACAGAATTAAGGTTATGTTCATATCAAAAGGAATGGATGTTTTATTACTACAAAAAGCGTAAAAATCACGATTCTGACAGGCCAAAATAGCTCAATACCCGGTCCAAATCCGCCAAGTTCTCGTAACTAATTACTAACTTGCCGCTATCCTGTTTTCCCGGCTGAAGTTGTACCTGATTGCCAATTTTTTCTGAGATCTGGCGCTCGAGATAACCAAACTGGGGATCGCGGACGGGCTCGACCCTGGCTTTTGCCGGTTCCAGCGCCTTTTGCACCAATTTCTCGGTATCTCGCACGGTCAGCCCCTTCTGGGCAACCAGTTTGGCCAGTTCGGACTGGGCCTGGCCGCTCAGGGCCAGCAGGGCACGGGCATGACCCATGTCAAGGTCACCATGCTCGACGAAGCGCTTCACGTCGTCGTTGAGCTGGTTGAGACGCAGCAGGTTGGTCACCGTGGTGCGGGACTTGCCCACC
This sequence comes from Aeromonas sp. A35_P, assembly GCF_002259925.1. Classification (NCBI taxonomy): domain Bacteria; kingdom Pseudomonadati; phylum Pseudomonadota; class Gammaproteobacteria; order Aeromonadales; family Aeromonadaceae; genus Aeromonas; species Aeromonas sp. A35_P. The sequence continues at coordinate 22,364 of NZ_NEVB01000155.1, forward strand.
GCATCGGCCACCTGCTGGTGGGTCAGTTCGAATTCGGTCAGCAGCCGCTGCAGGGCGACCGCCTCTTCGATGGCGTTGAGGTCTTCGCGCTGGATGTTTTCGATGAGCGCGATGGCAACGGCCGCCTCGTCAGGCACGTCCTTGACCAGGCAGGGCACCACCTCGAGGCGGGCCAGCTGGGAGGCGCGCCAACGCCGTTCACCGGCGATGATTTCGAAGGATTGCTCGCCGAGGGGACGTACCACGATGGGCTGGATCACCCCCTGGGCACGGATGGAGTTGGCCAGCTCTTCCAGCGCATCCTGCGACATGTCCTTGCGTGGCTGGTACTTGCCGGACTGCAGCCACTCCACCGGCAGCTTGCGCAATTCGCCCTGGTTGGTCGGGGTCGGGGCCATGGCCTGCTCGGTGCGCTGATCGCTCATCACCTGCTTCTGGCGCGCGGCAGTGCTGGTGCTGAGCAGAGCGTCCAGCCCCTTGCCCAGCCCACGTTTTTTCGGCGTCATATGCTCTCTCGGTCTGCGATGGTCACCTGACGCTCCTGCTCCTGGCGACGCAGGATCTCGCCAGCCAGAGCCAGATAGGCCTTGGCGCCCACCGATGATTTGTCATAGTGCATGGCCGGGGCGCCGAAACTCGGTGCCTCCGCCAGTCTTACGTTGCGGGGAATGATGGTGCGATAGACCTTGTCCCCGAAGTGCTGTTTAAGCTGATCGGACACATCATTGGCCAGCCGGTTGCGGTGATCGAACATGGTGCGCAGCACCCCTTCGATCTTCAGATCCGGATTGACCACGGCTGCCAGCTTGCTGATGGTGTCGACCAGGGCGGTCAGCCCTTCCAGCGCATAGTATTCGCACTGCATGGGCACCAGCACGGAGTCGGCGGCGGCCATGGCGTTTACGGTCAGCATGTTGAGAGAAGGCGGGCAGTCGATGAAGACGTAGTCGTACTTGTCCCGCACCGCGGCCAGCGCATTGCGCAGGCGGATCTCGCGGGCGAAGAACTCCATCAGACGAATTTCGGCCGCGGTCACGTCGGCATTGGCGGCGATCAGGTGATAGCCCCCGGAGGTTTCGGGGATGATCACCTCGCCGATGGGGGCGTCCTCGATCAGCAGCTCATAGGCGGTGCGCTCGACTTCGTACTTGTCGACACCGCTGCCCATGGTGGCATTGCCCTGCGGATCCAGATCGATCACCAGCACCTTGCGGCGGGTAGCGGCCATGGAGGCGGCCAGATTCACACAGGTGGTGGTTTTACCCACTCCACCCTTCTGGTTGGCTATGGCGATGACTTTTCCCACACTGTCCCCTAAATGAAACTGCGACCCTATTCGGGCTGGATATGTTTGAATTCCAGCAGATGACGTTCGCCTTCCAGCTCCGGCACCACCAGTTGATGGGAGGCGACCAGACGGATGTTGGCGGGCAACTGGGCCAGCTCCTGCTCGGGATACTGTCCCTTGAGCGCGAGGAAGCTGCCCTGGGCCGACGGCAGATGGTGACACCAGCCCAGCATGTCCTCCAGCGAGGCAAAGGCCCGGCTCAGCACGCCGTCAAATCCCACCTCGGGCTGATACTCTTCGACCCGGGATTTGACGGGAGTCACGTTGGTCAAGCCCAGCTCCAGGATCACCTGGCGGATGAAGTTGATCCGCTTGCCCAGACTGTCCAGCAGCACGAACTGCTTGTCCGGATTGATGATCGCCAGTGGCAGTCCGGGCAGACCCGGGCCTGTGCCCACATCGATGAAGCGCTCACCGTGCAGGTGCCGGCTCACCACCAGGCTGTCGAGGATGTGCTTGACCAGCATGGCGTCCGGATCTCGTACCGAGGTGAGATTGTAAGCCTTGTTCCACTTGTGCAGCAACTCGACAAGCCGAACCAACTGGGTCTTTTGGGTCTCGGTGATAACAATTCCGGCCTGCATGAGCAGGCCGTTCAATCTTTCCAGCATATTTTGCAACGGTAGGATCCTCAGGCGGTTTTACGCAGCAGGCCGTGTTTTTTCAGATGAACCAGCAGGATGGAGATGGCCGCCGGGGTAATGCCGGAGATGCGGGACGCCTGACCTATGGTCTGCGGCTTGGCATCGTTGAGCTTGGCGATCACCTCGTTGGAGAGGCCGTTGACGTCGCGGTAGTTCATGTCCAGCGGCAGCAGGGTGTTCTCGTTGCGCAGCTGCTTCTCCACCTCGTCGTGCTGGCGTTCGATGTAGCCGGCGTACTTGATCTGGATCTCCACCTGATCGGCGGCGGCCGAATCGCTCAGCGCAGGCCCGACCCCCTCGATGGCCATCAGCGCATCGTAGGTCACCTCGGGGCGACGCAGCAGCTCTTCCAGGCTCTGCTCGCGGGTCAGCGGGGTGTTGACCAGGGCGTTGACCGCCTCCAGCGACGGATGTTGCGGGTGGATCCAGGTCGAGCGCATGCGCTGACGCTCCTGCTCCACCTGTTCCATCTTGGCGTTGAACTTGCTCCAGCGCTCGTCATCCACCAGGCCCAGCTCGCGGCCGATGGCGGTCAGGCGCAGATCGGCGTTGTCTTCCCGCAGCAGCAGGCGATATTCGGCACGGCTGGTGAACATGCGGTAGGGTTCGCGGGTTCCCAGGGTGGAGAGATCGTCCATCATCACGCCGATGTAAGCCTGATCCCGGCGCGGATGCCAGGGATCCTTGCCCTGCGCACGCAGGGCGGCGTTCAAACCGGCCAGCAGTCCTTGGGCTGCCGCCTCTTCATAGCCGGTGGTGCCGTTGATCTGGCCGGCGAAGAACAGGTTGCCGATGCACTTGCTCTCCATGTTGGCCTTGAGATCCCGCGGATCGAAGAAATCGTACTCGATGGCATAACCCGGGCGGGTGATGTGCGCATTCTCGAAGCCACGCACGGAGCGGACGATCTGCACCTGCACGTCGAACGGCAGGCTGGTGGAGATCCCGTTCGGGTAGAGTTCGTGGGTGGTCAGGCCTTCCGGTTCGACGAAAATCTGGTGCGCCGTCTTGTCGGCAAAACGGGTGATCTTGTCCTCGATCGACGGGCAGTAGCGCGGGCCAATCCCCTCGATCACCCCGGCGTACATGGGGCTGCGATCCAGGTTGTTGCGGATCACCTCGTGGGTGCGCTCGTTGGTATGGGTAACGTAGCAGGGCACCTGACGCGGATGCTGGCTGGCATCGCCGATGAAGGAGAAGACCGGACGCGGATCGTCACCGTGCTGGGCCTGCATCACCGAGAAATCGACGCTGCGGGCATCGATGCGGGGCGGCGTACCTGTCTTGAGGCGATCGATGCGCAGCGGCAGTTCCCGCAGGCGCTGGGCGAGGGCGATCGAGGGAGGATCCCCGGCGCGGCCGCCCTTGTAGTTTTCCATGCCGATGTGGATCAGGCCGTTGAGGAAGGTACCCACGGTCAGCACGACCGTCTTGCCGCTGATGCGGATCCCGCTCTGGGTCACCACGCCGGCAACCCGATCCCCGTCCATGATGAGATCGTCACAGGCCTGCTGGAAGATCTTCAGGTTGGGGTAGTTCTCCAGCATCTGGCGCACGACCGCCTTGTACAGCAGACGATCCGCCTGGGCGCGAGTGGCGCGAACTGCCGGGCCCTTGGAAGAGTTGAGGGTACGGAACTGGATCCCGCCAAGATCGATGGCACGCGCCATGATCCCGCCGAGAGCGTCAACTTCCTTGACCAGGTGTCCCTTGCCGATCCCGCCGATCGCCGGGTTGCAGGACATGTGTCCCAGCGTATCGATATTGTGGGTCAGCAACAGGGTATTGAGGCCCATCCGGGCTGCCGCTGTTGCCGCTTCGGTTCCTGCATGACCGCCACCGACGACGATCACATCAAATTGTTCATGGTATTGCATTGGGGATCACCTTGATCTGCACGCCTGAAGATCTTTGTTTGCCTGTGCTCGAGGGCGGAACATTCTATCTGTTTAGCGTCCTGAGGGGAACGTCTACTTAACGTTCAGTATGGAGGGAGGATCCACTAAATAGATCTTAAGGATCTTTAGATCGATCTTTTATTGGATCTTTTATTAGGATCCGCCGCTTCTGTTGATAAGCACTTTTTGATCATAAAGATCATCGTCTTAAGAGCGATCTCTGGTTGTGGAAAAGCTTGGATCCTGGCCCCGTGAACTGGGGGATAACAAGGGTTTTTATACACAGACACCCTTTGGTTTAGATCTAATACATGGATAACTATAGGTTTTACAGAGTTTCACACAGGAGTTATTCACAATTTCTCGGAGCATTCTAGGGGAACCTTTGGAACAACTTCTCCGGATCCACCTGTTAATAACCTGGTGGATAGCGATCTGGGGATAAGCGGGGAGATCGAGCCGTTCATGCCGGATCTCCCGCTCCCGGTTCAGGCGATCAGGGCCAACCAGTCCCAGATCCAGATTTCGGCTGCATCTTCCGGGATCTCGTGCCGGGTCACGTCGATGTCGAGACGATCCCCAATCCGGCTGGCGCCGCACTCGGCCAGCAGTCGATCCAGCGTCTTGCCACCCTGGCAGAAGGTGTCATAACTGCTGTCTCCCAGCGCGATCACCCCGTATTTCCAGCCATCAAGATCCGGACGCTGCTCGGCAAGATCCTTGGCGAAAGGCTGCAGATTGTCGGGCACATCGCCGGCACCGTGGGTGGAGGTGACCACCAGCACTATGGCCTCCGGCTCGGCAAGCACCCTGGCCAGGCTGGCGGGGTTGTGGATCTCGGTTTGATGGCCCGCTTGTTCCAGCAGGCCGGCGATGTGGTCCGCGACATATTCAGAGGCGCCCAGCATGGAGCCGACGACGAGATTGAGTTTGGCCATGGAATGGATCCTGATTTCAGACGAAGCAAGAGAAAGCCGGATTCTACCGCCAAAGGGTGTGGATAAATATGGATAAAGCTTGGGGATAATGGATCCTCGCTGCTTTTGTACGGAAAAAAGGGATCCCCGCCCGCCGATCCTGCCCAATCTTGCGATCGTGTCGAAAAGGGGCCGTTTCCTCCTCTTGTGTGTTCTCCGCTCGGCTCCTGATACGTTAAGTAACAATGCGGATGCAAATGATTAGCAATTATTGAATCGATTCGATCATGGCTCCTGTAGTAGCATGTCGCTGCTTTATTCGCCTGAGGAACCGGGCTACCGGCATGACCGGCTACCAATAATAAGAAATCAGAAACAACTCATTGATATTTGAGACACTTACTATGATTGCGCAAAAAAACACCCCCATCGCAGCGATGCGAAAGAGAGGGGCACAGCAACTGCTGCCGCTCTCCTGCCTGTTGGCCAGTCTGCCCGTGCTGGCGGCCGAACAACCGAAAAAACTGCCCAAAGCCGGCGAGACCATGGTGGTCACCGGCACCGCCATGAAGGTGGAAGTGCCCATGGCCGAGACGCCTCGCGCCGTCTCCGTGGTCAACCGCGAGGAGCTGGATCAGCGTGCCGTGCAGCAGCTTGACGAGTCCCTGCGCTACCGCTCCGGCGTGCTCACAGGTCTCTATGGCTCCGACAACAACACCGACTGGTTCAAGGTGCGTGGCTTCGATGCCGCCTCCTATCTGGATGGCAACCGCCTGTTCGGCACCGGCTATTACCTCTGGACGCCGGAGCCGTTCGGCCTGGAGAGCGTGGAAGTCCTGAAAGGACCGGCCTCGATCCTCTACGGCGAGGCGCCTCCCGGCGGCGTGATCAATGCCATCAGCAAGCGGCCGACCGCCACCCCGCAGGGGCTGCTGGATCTGCAGCTCGGCAGCCGGGATCACCGCCAGATCGGGGTGGATGTCTCCGATGCGCTCTCCGACAACAGCCGCTACCGCATGGTTGCTCTTTATAAAGAGCGTGACGGCGTGCTGGACGGTACCTACAACGATCGCGTCTATCTGGCGCCGAGCGTGACCTTCGATCTCTCGGATCGTACCAGCCTGACCCTGCTGGCCAGCTTCCTGCACGACGAAGGGGTACCGACCAACGGCTTCTTCCCGGTTTACGGCACTCTCAATACCAGCGGTGGCCAGATCGATCCCAGCACCAACCTGAGTCAGCCGGATTACGATCGCAACCGCAACACCCAGCTCTCCACCGGTTACGAGCTGGCCCACCAGCTCAACCAGACCTGGGAGTTCAAGCAGAACGTCCGCTTCAACTACAACGATCTGCTGCTGCGCCAGACCTATATATATCCTTGGGCTGCTTGGCCTGCGACACCCGATGAAAATATGCCGGTTCGTGGCCGTGGCATGATCTATCGGGATGGCAACACCAAGAGCGCCACCATGGACAACCAGGTGGTGGGCTACTGGAACACCGACAGCACAGAGCAGACCCTGCTGCTGGGGGTGGATCTGCAGCGCCATGTCAACGAGGGGATGGAAGCTGATCAGTGGATGGGAACCATAAATACCCAGCATCCAGATCACAGCGGCTTCCCCGGTTTTGATGAGTCCACTGCCACCCACCAGAAGAGCACCAAGGGTCAGAGCGGCCTCTATGCCCAGCACCAGATCCGCTGGGACGATCGCTGGTTGCTGACTGGCGGCGGTCGCTTCGACTACGTGGAGACCCACAACATCAGCGAAGCCAAGGGCAAGAACGAGAAGCAGTATGATCACGAACTCTCCCTCTCCGGCAGCTTGATGTACCTGGCCGACAACGGTCTCTCTCCTTATGTTGCCTACGCCGAGTCGTTCGAGGTGCTGCCTGGGATAGATCCCAACACCAGCGAATCCTACAAACCGCTCAAGGGCACCCTGTACGAGACCGGCGTCAAGTACGCGCCGAGCTTCCTCGATGGTTACATCAACCTGGCCCTGTTCGATCTGGAGCAGACCAACTCGCTGGTCTCCACCGGTTCCGGCCAGCAGACCCAGGCCGGCGAACTGGCCTCCCGGGGTGTCGAGCTGGAAGGGAGCGTGCAGGCCACCGAGGCGCTGCGCCTGACCGCCGCCTACACCTATACCGATGCCAAGACCAACGACACCGGCAATGGCGATCGCCGTGCCAGCCTGATCCCGCGCCACCAGGCCTCCTTCTGGGGCAATTACAAGGTGCAGCAGGGTCCGGTCTCTGGTCTCGAGCTGGGGAGCGGCGTGCGCTACGTCGGCTCCAGCGTCGGCATCGGTGCCGTGAATGCGGACTACACCCCCATCTACGGCTCGGCCCAGGTGCCGGCCCATACCGTGTGGGATGCGATGATCGGGTATGACTTTGCCAAGAACTGGCGGGCTCAGCTCAACGTCAACAACCTGCTGGGTGATACCTACGTGGCCAGCTGCGACTACTACTGCTACTACGGCGAGCCGCGCAGCGTAGTGGGCAGCATCAACTACCGCTGGTAATCGAAGTGGGGCGGGAACCGGGTTCCCGCCCTTCTTTTCACCTGCAGTTGCTCTGAACTCTCTGGAATACCGGTCCGTTATGGAACTCTTGTCTCTGGTTTATCGCCAATATCGTTGGCCCTTCATCGCCATTACCCTGCTCAGCCTGCTCAGTGCCGTCAGCGGGATTGGTGTCATTGCCTTTATCAATCAGTCTCTTGTCGAATCCGTCGGCGATCCGCTGCCGGTGCTCGGCCAGCTGATCGGCCTCATCTTATTGCTGCTGGTGATCACGCTCGGCTCTCAGCTGGCGCTGACCACCCTCGGCCATCATTTCGTCTACCGGCTGCGCGGCCGCCTGCTCAAGCAGTTGTTGGATACCGATGTCGCCCGTCTGCGCCAGATTGGCCAGGGGCCGCTGCTGGCCTCCCTCTCCAGTGACATCGGCCAGATCACCATCGCCTTCGTGCGCCTGCCGGAGCTGGTGCAGGGGCTGGTGCTCACCCTGGGGTCGGCCCTCTACCTCGGCTGGCTGTCGCCGGCCCTGCTCGGCGTCACCACGCTTTGGGTCACTTTCACCATGGTGGTGGGCTGGCTGCTGGTGAACCGGGTCTATCGCCATCTCTCCCACATGCGTCAGGCCGAGGATCGGCTCTATCAGAACTATCAGGCCATCATCGCCGGCAGCAAGGAGCTGGCGCTCAACCGCGAGCGGGCCCACTTCGTCTACCACCAGCTTTATCAGCAGAATGCGCAGGAGTACCGCCAGCAGATCATTCGTGCCGACACCTATCACCTGAGCGCGGTGAACTGGTCGAATATCATGATGCTGGGGGCCATCGGCCTGGTCTTCTTCCTGGCCAACGGGCTGGGCTGGGCCGACACCCAGGTGGCCGCCACCTTCGCGCTGACCCTGCTGTTCTTGCGTACCCCCTTGCTGCAGGGCATTGGCGCCCTGCCGACCCTGCTCTCCGCCCAGGTGGCGTTCGCCAAGATAGCGGTGCTCAATCTGGCCGCACCGGACGCCGACTTCCCGCTGCCGTCCGCGCCCCGCGCCTGGCAGCGCATCGAGCTGGAGCAGGTGAGCTTTCACTATCAGGGGGAGGGCTGTTTCGCCGTGGGTCCCATCAATCTGGTGATCGAGCGGGGGGAGCAACTCTTCATCATCGGTGGCAACGGCTCCGGCAAGTCGACCCTGGCCATGCTGCTGACCGGCCTCTATCAACCGGTATCGGGCCGGATCCTGCTGGATGGGGAGCCGGTCACCGATCGCAACGCCTATCTGGCGCTCTTCTCCGCCATCTTCACCGACTATCACCTGTTTCAGCACCTGCTGGGGCCGGAACCCAAGGATGAGCTGGTGGCCGAGTGGCTGGAGCGGCTGCAGATGGGCAGCAAGCTCACCATCGAAGAGGGCTTCATCGCCGATATCGACTTCTCCCAGGGGCAGCGCAAGCGGGTCGCCCTGCTGCTGGCGCTGGCCGAGCAGCGCGAGGTGATGCTGTTCGACGAGTGGGCCGCGGATCAGGATCCCCAGTTCCGCCGCATCTTCTATCAGCTGCTGCTGCCGCGCCTGAAGCAGATGGGCAAGACGGTGATCGCCATCAGCCACGACGATCTCTACTTCTCCCAGGCCGACCGGCTGCTGGAGATGCGCCAGGGTCGGCTCAGCGAGCTGACCGGCGAGCGGCGCGAGCAGGTGAGCCGCGATGCGGTTGCCCATCTGGATTGTGACTTGAATGCAGAGGTGCCGGTTTGAACCCGGCCAACAGGAACCGCTTATGTTCGAGATGAAATCAGCCAGCTTCGCGGTCAATGACCGCACGCTGCTGCACCCCACCGATCTCTGTTTCGAGCAGGGCAAGGTCTATGGCCTCATCGGCCACAACGGTTCGGGAAAATCCACCCTGCTCAAGCTGCTGGCACGCCAGCAGCCGCTCAGTGACGGCGAGATCCGGTTCGATGACAAGCCGCTGCCGGCGTGGGGGGCGCGCGACTTCGCCCGTCAGGTGGCCTATCTGCCCCAGCATCTGCCGAGCGCCGAAAACCTGCTCGGGCGGGAGCTGGTGGAGATGGGGCGCTACCCCTGGCGCGGCCTGCTGGGCCGGATGGGGGCGGAGGATCACCGCCAGGTCGCACGCGCCATTGCGCTGACCCATACCGAACGCTTTGCCGACCGGCTGGTGGATACCCTCTCAGGCGGCGAGCGGGGGCGAGTGTGGCTGGCCATGCTGCTGGCCCAGGAGAGCCGTTTCATCCTGCTGGACGAGCCGCTGGCCGCGCTGGACGTGGCCCATCAGGTGGAGGTGCTCACGCTCGTCAAGCAGTTGAGCCGTCAGCTCAAGCTCGGGGTCATCATCGTCATTCACGACATCAACATGGCCTCCCGCTTCTGCGATCGGCTGGTGGCGCTGCACTCCGGCCGCCTGCTCACCCACGGCGAACCCGAACAGATCATGACCGGCGAGACCCTGCACGCCATCTATGGCATCCCGATGGAGGTCATTCGCCACCCGGCCCATGACCACGCCATCGCCATCGTTTAGACAAGGCTTGTTATCTCGATGCTCTTATTCAAGAAAGTTGGCTGGTTCTGCTGCCTCTTGGCTCCGCTCATGTTGCAGGCCGAGCCAGTGATGCCTGCCGCAGCAGACCTCCCTCAAGCCGATGCTGTGAAGTCGGTACCCCGTATCGCTACCGTCGACTGGACCATAGCCGAAACCCTGCTGGCGCTCGGGGTGACGCCGCTGGCGGTGGGGGATGTCGGCTCCTACCGCGCCTGGGTCGGCGAGCCGCTGCTGCCGGCCGCCGTGGTGGATATCGGACAGCGCGCCCAGCCCAACCGCGAGCTGCTGGCCGAGCTCAAACCCGATCGCATCCTCATTTCACCGCTGGCGGCCCCGCTGGCGCCGACCCTCTCCCGCATCGCGCCGGTGCAATCCATCGCACTCTACGAGCCGGATGCCGATCTGTGGCAGCGATTGCACGAGGCGACCCTGACCATAGCCGCGCTGGTGGACAAAACCGCCGAGGCTGAGCAACTGCTGTCCACGTTGGACCAGGATCTGGCGCAGATGCGGGCGGCGTTGCCTGCGGATCTGCCGCCCCTGCTGGTGGTGCAGTTCATCGATGAGCGCCATGTGCGGGTATTTGGCCGCCACAGCCTGTTCGAGGCGGTGATGCAGCGGCTCGGCCTGCGCAATGGCTGGCAGGGGGAAACCAATGCCTGGGGCTTTGCCGTGGCCAGCCTGGAGCAGTTGATGGCGCAGCCGCAAGCGCGACTGGTGGTGGTCGATCCGATCCCGGTTGGGGTGAGCGAGCGGCTGCAGGAGCCCGGTCTGTGGCAGCAGCTGCCACAGGTGAGGGCGGCGGCCGTGCTGCATCTGCCTGCGGTGTGGAGTTTTGGCGGCGTGCTGGCGGCGCGTCGCTTTGCCGTGCAGCTCAGTACGGCGCTGCAGCGGGATGGGCAAAGCGGGGAGGGGCTGCAATGAACCGGATTTTTCCGTCGCCGCTGAGGCTTCCCGTCAGCCTGCTGCTGGGGCTGACGTTGGCGCTCGCCGGTTGGGAGCTGGCCAGTCAGTTGCCAGTGGCGCGTTGGCTGGCGACCCTGTTGTCACCGGATCTGACCGATGCCAGCCAGGCGGTGGTCCACTTCAGCTGGCTGCCGCGCCTTGCCGTCTGCTTGCTGGCCGGCGCCGCCCTCGGGCTGGCCGGCACCCTGATGCAGCAGGTGCTGCGCAACCCGCTGGCCTCGCCCACCACCCTGGGGGTGGCCTCCGGCGCCCAGCTGGCGCTGATGATGGTGACCCTGTTTGCCCCCTCCTGGCTGCTGCTGGGGCGGGAGTGGATCGCCATGGCCGGCGGCAGCCTCGCCATGGGGCTGGTGTTTGCCCTGGCCTGGCGTCGCCAGCTCAATCCGGTGGTCATCGTCTTTGCCGGGCTGGTGATCAACCTCTATCTGGCGGCCATCAGCATGGGGCTCCTGCTGTTCTTTCAGGAGGAGCTGAAAGGCTTGTTGGTGTGGGGCAGTGGCTCGCTGGTGCAAAACAGCTGGAGCGGGGTGAGCTACCTGCTGCCCCGTCTGCTGCTGGCTGGCGTGCTGGCCGCGGTGCTGGTGCGCCCGCTGGCGGTGCTGGATCTGGATGATGCCAGCGCCCGCAGTCTGGGGGTCTCCCTTCAACACCTGCGTTTCGCCGGACTGGGGCTGGCGGTGTTCGTCACCGCCTGCGTGGTGAGCGTGGTGGGACTGATCGGCTTCATCGGGTTGGCGGCGCCCGCCCTGGTGCGCTTGCTGGGGGTGAGAAAACTGGCCCTGCGACTGCTGTGGGCCCCGCTGCTGGGCGCTCTGCTGCTGGCGGCCACCGATCTGTTGCTGCAATCCCTGAGCCGCAGCGGCTCTGTACTCATCCCGACCGGTGCCATGACGGCCCTGCTGGGAGCGCCGCTGTTGTTGTGGCTGATCCCGCGCCTGGGTATCAAATCGGGCACGCCGAAGGCGAATGCCGCCCTGCTGGTGGCCCGCCACCCGGCGCCGGTCCGCCTTGTCGGCCTGATGTTGATGGGGCTGTTATTGGCGGTGATCGCCTCCCTGCTGTTTGGACAGGGGATGGACGGCTGGCACTGGCCGAGCTGGCTGCGCTGGCAGGCACCCTGCTGCAACGGGTCAGCAGCAACCCCATGGCGAGCCCCGAGCTGCTGGGGGTGAGTGGTGGCACCTTCATGGGGGTGATTGCCACGGCGCTGCTGCTGCCCGCACTGCCGCTGCCCATAATGCTGGCCGGCGGCCTGCTCGGTGCCTTCGGTTGTCTGCTGTTGTTGCTGCTGGTCAATCGCAGCCACGGCTTCCAGCCGGAGCGGCTGCTGCTCTCCGGCATTGCCATCACGGCGCTGTTCGAGCCGCTGCAGGCCATCGCGCTGGCGAACGGTGACCTGCGGGTACAGCAACTGCTCTCCTGGATGTCCGGCTCCACCTATTACGTCACCCTGCCGATTGCCGGCGGGTTGGTGGTGCTGGCGCTGACGCTGCTGGCGGCTTGTCTGCTGCTCAGCCGCTGGCTCGATCTGCTGCCGATGGGGCCGGCGGTGGCCGCCGCGCTCGGCATTCGGCTCAACCGGGCTCAGCTCGCCATCCTGCTGCTGGTGGCCGTGCTGACCGCCAGCGCAACCCTGGTGGTGGGGCCGCTCTCCTTCGTCGGCCTGCTGGCGCCGCACATGGCCAAGCTGATGGGGTTGGTGCGGGCACGCTGGCATCTGCTCGGTGCCGCCGTCTCCGGTGCCCTGCTGATGGTGTCGGCGGACTGGATTGGCCAGCAGATCCTGTTCCCGCAGGAGGTACCGGTGGGGCTGGTCTCCACCTTGTTAGGGGGCGCTTACTTCATGTGGTGCCTGCGCCGCCTCTAGCGCGGTGGATGAAAAACGCGCAATAAAAAGCCCGGGATGAACCCGGGCTTTTTATTGCCTGCCGTGCGGCGTTATTTGCCGATACAGAATGTAAATAATCTATTATCTTCAATATGTTAGTGACTTTTCGGGGGCCGCTTGGGGTAAAAGTAACTAAAACAGCATATTGAGAGACCGCTCACGGGTTTCTGCTATCGTGCAGCGTTCCCACATAGTCCATTCTCAATCGTGCCGCCTCCCCATATGAATCAATGCGAGGCCCCCACATGCAGTCAAAGCCGCCTTTTAGGTGAGTTTTGAGCGTATTTTGAACCGACTATAGCATCGCTTGGTGCTTGGAAAGCCGCTTTTACTCTTCGAACCGTGCAAGCTTCCCATAGGTAGTTTGTCTAACCGTGCAGTCATCCCACATACCGCCAATTTAATCCCAGCCCTTTATCAGCCTGGCTGAGCGGGCTTTTAGGCCCTCTAGAATGGTGCTGCTGATGGTATCGGGGAAGTCTGCTGGCAATTGCTGGGTAACGCGCTTAATAACATCATCAACGGAGTTGGCCAGTTCTGTCAGGATCTCTTCCATAGCAGAACGCTCAAATCCCACAGTTTTCGCCGTTTGGAAGAAATGACGCGGGAATATCTGCTCAATGGCGTACTTCTTTCCCTTGCTGCTTGCTAGGCCCATAGCGAGCTTGGCGTCCCTTCGGTTGAGGCCTCGGCCGCCAAACACTGGATAGACAGATAGGATGTCGTAAAAAGGGGTCAGGCGAAAACGCCCTTCCGGTTCAATAAAGACCGAGAAATTCTTTGCATGACCATCGGTGGCCGCCAGCAGCCAGAACAGGACCTGAGATTTCATGAACAGGTAGCGATCCTGTTCTGGTGTCGCAGAGCCCAGCAAGGTTTTCATGATGTCAGTGATCCCTGGTCCTCCATGGCTCTCGTATTTCCGTGCTGACGGAACATTCAATACCTGACAGAAATCCTCTTGGGGAAGGCGCATGATCCAACTGCGATCGGCAGCGTAACGTCTGTCGAAGCGTTCCACAGCCAGTGCTTTGACCTGGCCAACTTGCATCATGAAGCAGTGAGGTACGGGTAGACCAAACTCCTTGGCAATCAGAGTGCAGAGATATTCGTTTTCTACGCTCTGGGAGAGGTCTATCGAGTAGGAGTGGCTTTCAATCTTGCCGATAGGGAGTTTGATAATGTGGGTTGTCGGCGTTGCTTTGAGTGGCAAGTACCAACGGCCATCGATATAGAGCAGCGCAGTCTTTTCTTGCGCCCCGGCGATAGAGATCCGGAACTCCTCTTGCTCCCTGACCATCCCCAAAGGGATTCCTGATTTGTAGCTGGTCAGGATCTGCTCGAGCTCGTCATCGGAAAGTGCCTTGTAGTCGATTCGCCTGACATCTGGAACATCGTGCCCTTCGGTAACCAGCTGTAATGCCCCTACGCTATCCTGGCCAATGCAACTGAGCAGATCGAAGGGCTGGGTTGATGCCGCTTGATAGCGTGCTACAACCCTGTTTCTCACCTCCGTATTATCTGGCAGCAGGTTGTCGAAGAAGTTATAGGCTTCATCGCCCCGGTAGGCCTGATGGCGCAATGGCATGGAGAGTGAGATCGGACGGCTGCCCGGTTGTGCTAGCCATGACTCATGGTACTGAAACTGATGGGCGCCGCTGGTAGTTTTGGTGAATGTGCCTACCCCATAACCGTTCATGTAGACAGCCAGATTGGCCATTACCACTCCTCCTTCCAGCCCGATGCCGGACTCTCGGATGACTCATTGCGGGGTTTGATATCCACTGACAATTCGAGTGCTGCGAGGATCTTGAACAGGGTTTCCAGCTTGGTGGACTCAGGATTGAGCTCGAAGCTGGAGACTGTGTCTTGTCTAATCCCCACTTTCTCGGCAACTTTGCCTTGAGAGAGCTTTTGAGAAAGCCTGGCATCCTTGATACAGGCGCTCAGCTGCTTGGCGCTGGTTACTTTCATGATTCGACAACCTGGTAGCGTGCCTTCTTCCAATTTACACGCTATGGCAGGTATATCAATATTTACCTGTTATAGGAGGTAAATGTAACTTACACGCTGTAGGCGGTATCTAACATTTATCCCCTATAGCGGGTAAGAGAACAGCAGACGGGGAGATTACCAAGCCATGGGGTAAAGAACTGCCGCGCTACGCTTGGCTGCTGGCTTGTTCGGTGAGTCGAAAAGATGACTCACCTCAAAGCCCAGCTTCTGTAGATTTCCTCCTTTGGCATCCCATTCAGCAGATCAGGAATGGTGAGCAACGTCGCTTAAATACTCAAATACAACTCAAAAGCGACTTTGTGATGACGGATCACACTTAAAGTTTGTGCTGTCAGATCAAAAGGCTATCGAAAGGTTGTGTTTCGATCGTCATGTGGTGGTTCTAAAAAGGTATACCTAATGGGAACTGACTTCCGGGTAGTAAAAAACTATTTTGGAACCATTTAAAATGAACTAAATTTAAGGAACTATTTAAAACAGACTCAAGGGTGACGTCGATGTTCATTCGCGCTTATCTGCGTGCCTC
>NZ_NEVB01000156.1:0-3719 GCF_002259925.1 Aeromonas sp. A35_P
TCAATGACATCTGGTGATGGCAGTGATTGCATTGCAGCACGCGTGGCCGACTTTTCAGGTGACAACAGGTCTTGTTGGCACATTCAGGGCAGACAAAGCCGTGAGGAAAACGCCAAGTGAACAACGCGTTTTCGCACTGAGCTTCAGTGCCATAGTCCTTGAGAAGCTCAAACAGGCTGTAGCCTTTCTGGAATTGGACTTTGCTTTTGGCCATGATCTCGCTCCTCGATAACTGTGCATAAGATCAGTATAGTTCGGGGTGACTGCTAATCATGGGTAATCAGGTCGTTCTATTCATCCATCGGCTGGGGTTGGTCAGCCAGTGTCGACCTCGTCACTTTTGTCATGTCGATCAGAAGGCCGGCCCCTTCGTCACCCTCGTCAGTTACGGCAAACACCGCCTTTATCATCCAGATTATCTCTTTATTTTCATATGCTTGTGATTTTATGACGGGCCATCTTCCCGTGTTGGTCTGATAAATGCTTTGTTGGGGCAGACCGCGTTGTCGCCTGGTGGGTGAGGGCGGTCGGGTGTAACGAACCATTTAGGATCCCTCTCTATGAACAGCTTCGTGATTGCAGATCCCAGTCTCTGTATTGGGTGTCGTACCTGTGAGGTGGCCTGCGCCGTTTCACACCAGTCAGGGTCCTGCAGCGGGACCCTTGAGCGGGAGGGCGGTCTGCATCTTGCCATCGAGGATGGACATCTGGTCTCCAAGGACAGCCATTTTCAGCCGCGCCTGAAGGTGATCGTGGGCAGCAAGGTGACCACGCCGGTACTCTGCCGCCAGTGTGAAGACAAGCCTTGCGCCATGGCCTGCCCCAACAATGCCATCGTTACCGAGGATGGCTGTGTCAAGGTGCTGCAGGCGCGCTGCATCGGCTGCAAGTCTTGCGTGGTGGCCTGTCCTTACGGCGCCATGGCGGTGGTGGTGAAAGAGGTGGCCCCCACGGCCGATTCGCTCTTCAAGCGGCCGCAGACCAAGGCGCAGGCGCTCAAGTGCGATCTCTGCCAGCACCGCGAGGCGGGCCCGGCCTGTGTCGAGGTGTGCCCGACCCAGGCGCTGCGGCTGGTCACGCCGGCCCACCTTGACACCCTGAACCGGCAGAAGCAGCTGGCCAGTGCCGAGGCCCTGCTGGCGATGCCGGCGCGGGTGTGAGCGGGCTTGCCGAGCCGTTTTTCGTTAACAAACAAGAGTGTGAGTCATGAAAAAAGTCATTACCGTGTGCCCCTATTGCGGCACCGGTTGCAAGATCAACCTGCTGGTTGAAAACGACAAGGTGGTGGGGGCCGAAGGCGCCAACGGCCGGACCAACGAGGGGCAGCTCTGCCTCAAGGGCTATTACGGTTGGGATTTCTTGAACGACACCAACTTGCTGACCCCCCGCCTCAAGAGCCCGATGATCCGCCGCGAGCGCGGTGGCAAGCTCGAAGCCGTCTCCTGGGACGAAGCCATCGAGTTCGCCAGCAGCCGTCTCTCTGCCATCAAGGCGAAATATGGCCCGGACGCCATCATGACCACCGGCTCTGCCCGTGGCCCCGGCAATGAAGCCAACTATGTGATGCAGAAATTTGCCCGCGCTGTGCTGGGGACGAACAACGTCGATCACTGCGCGAGGGTGTGACACGCACCCTCAGTCTCCGGTCTGGAGACAACAGTAGGCAACGGCGCCATGAGCAACGCCATTCCCGAAATTCAAGAGACCAAGTGCCTGCTGGTGTTTGGTTACAACGCTGCTGACTCTCACCCCATCGTCGCCCGCCATATTCTCAAGGCGAAGGCCAACGGGGCCAAGGTGATTGTGTGTGATCCGCGCATGGTGGAGACCGCCCGCATCGCCGATCAGTGGCTGCCGCTCAAAAACGGTTCCAACATGGCGCTGGTCAACGCCTTCGCCAACGTGTTGATAAGTGAGAGGCTCTACAACAAGGAGTTCGTCGCCAACTACACCGAAGGGTTCGACACCTTCAAGGCCACGGTGGCCAAGTACACCCCGGAATATGTGGAGGGGATCACCGGTCTCAAGGCCGCCGATATCCGCGCCGCCATTCGCACCTATGCTGCATCGCCTGCTTCCATGATCCTGTGGGGTATGGGGGTGACCCAGTACGGTCAGGCGGTGGACGTGGTCAAGGGGCTCGCCGGGATTGCGCTGCTGACCGGCAACTTCGGTCGCCGTGGCACCGGCTGCGGGCCGGTGCGCGGGCAGAACAACGTGCAAGGCACCTGCGACATGGGGATGCTGCCGCACCAGTTCCCGGGTTATCAGTCGGTGAGCGATCCCGCCATCAGCGCCAAGTTTGCCAAGGCGTGGGGGGTGGATGCGCTCTCCCAGAAACCGGGTTACCGGCTGACCGAGCTTGGTCACAAGGTGGAGGAGGGCAAGTGCAAGGCCTTCTACATCTTTGGGGAAGATCCGGCCCAGACCGAGGCCGATCTTGGTCAGTTCCGCCGTACCCTGGCGGGCATGGAGCTGGTGATCGTGCAGGATATCTTCATGACCCAGACTGCCGAGATGGCCGACGTCATTCTGCCCGCCACCAGTTGGGGTGAGCACGAGGGGGTCTACAGCTCGGCGGATCGCGGCTTCCAGCGCTTCTACAAGGCGGTGACGCCCCCTGAGAACGTGAAGCCCGACTGGGCCATCTTCTCGCTGATGGCGACCGCCATGGGGTATCCCATGGAGTATCGCGACACCGAGCAGATCTGGGACGAGCTGCGCGGACTCTGCCCGCTCTATGCCGGGGTCAGCTACGACAAGATGGCCGATCTCAAGAGCGTGCAGTGGCCCTGTCCGACCGAGGATCACCCGGGCACCAGCACCCTGTTCGAGGGGAACGTGTTCACCACCCCGAGCGGCAAGGGCCAGCTGATTGCCTCCGAGTGGCGGCCACCGCTGGAGCAGCCCTGTGCCGAGTACCCGCTGGTGCTCTCCACCGTGCGCGAGGTGGGGCACTACTCCTGCCGCTCCATGACCGGCAACTGCTCGGCGCTGCAGACCCTGGCCGATGAGCCTGGCTATGTGCAGATCCACCCGCGCGATGCCAAAAAGCTCGGGGTGAAGGATCAGGCGCTGGTCTGGATCTCGTCGCGGCGCGGCAAGGTGATCACCCGGGCCAACTACAACGAGCGGGTCAACGCCGGGGTGGTCTACATGACCTACCAGTGGTGGATCGGGGCCTGCAACGAGCTCACCATAGAGCACGTGGACCCCGTCTCCTACACGCCGGAGTACAAGTACTGCGCAGTGAAAATTGAGCGTATCGAGGATCAGCCAGGGGCGGAAGTGTACGTCCAGACTGAATACAGCGCGCTCAAGGCAAAATTGCGCAGCGCCGCCAAAGGGTAATCGTCGTTAATAAAGTGGATCCAGGCTCTGTTTACAGGGCCCGGGTCCGCTCATCCTTTTTTCAGCTGGCAGGTGTCCATCATGAAAAATGAATTAAGGAAAGTGCGAACAAGTCCTTGATGTGAGATCATGAACCCCACTTGGCATCAGGGATGAGGTTCAGCATGAGTCACCAGCTCACCTTCGCGGACTGCGAGTTCAATGGCAAACGCCGTAAAACCCGTAAAGAGATATTCTTGGCTCGCATGGAGGCTGTGCTCCCATGGCCAAGGATGCTGGGGGTCATCGAACCCGTCTATCCCAAAGCTGGTAACGGGCGTCGTCCCTACCCACTCGATACCATGCTCCGCATTCACTGTATGCAGCAG
>NZ_NEVB01000157.1:0-3713 GCF_002259925.1 Aeromonas sp. A35_P
GTTGGCCGGAATGGCTGTTCAACTTCGCCGGAATACGCAGTCCACAAGCCGTTCAAATTCACCGTTGCGTTGAACAAAGCCGTGCCGCTGATGTACAACTCCCTGGCTTCCGGCGAGATGCTGCCGAAAGTGACCCTGAAGTGGTTCCGTACCTCTGTTGAGGGCAAGCAGGAGCACTTCTTCTCTACCGTGCTGACCGATGCCACCATCGTTGACATCGACTGCCAGATGCCGCACTGCCAGGACCCGGCGAAGTCGGACTTCACCCAGCTGATCCAGGTCTCTCTGGCATACCGCAAGATTGACTGGGAGCACACTGTTGCTGGCACCTCTGGTGCTGACGACTGGCGTGCGCCTATCGAGGCCTAAGCCTTCCTTTCGTACTTTGGTATTCCTTGTAAGTAACCCTGTATCTTGTGGCCGGTGTGCTCCGGCCTTTATCCCGTTTTTCTCCGGTCAGTCTTTGGCTGCCGGAGCTTTTATGTTTTGCCATCCCCCCGTTCTCACGTTGGGTGCGGAGTGATGGCAAAGCACACAAGAGGTTTGAATTATGTGTCCCTCCATTGCACTGCTCGGTGACATCGGCACCGACCATGATGGCTTTCCACCGACCCCGGTGATAGCCGCCAGTCCTGAAGTGTTCCTAGATGGTAAGTCTGTGGCCCGTCAGGGCGACCCGCTAGCGCCCCACGACAAGCCCAATAACCCGCCGCACCCTCGCAGTATTGCTGGAGGTGTGGGTTCGGTATTGGTCAACGGCAAACCTATCGCTGTCACCGGCACGGCAGTGGATTGTGGTGGTGTGGTGATTGGTTCGGGCAGTGGGCAAGCAGGATAAGGAACAAGGTCATGGCACAGAGCACTGGATCACAATTTACCGTCAAGGTCGGCGCACTGGCTGACAGTACCTTTGCGGTCGCAAGCTTCAAGCTGGATGAGGGCTTGAACCGCCCCTTTAACCTCAACCTAGAGGTTGCCAGCCAGCAACCGGACATCGACTTTGGCGCCGTGCTGGACCAGCCGTGCGAGCTGATGGTGTGGTACAACGGCGAGCTGCAGCGCCGGGTTTGCGGGGTAGTGAGCGAGTTTGCCCAGGGGGACAGCGGCTTTCGCCGTACCCGCTATCAGCTGCAAGTCAAACCCGCCTTGTGGCGACTGGGTTTGCGCCAGAATTCCCGCATCTTCCAGGCGCAAAAGCCTGATGAAATCCTCAGTATCCTGCTGCAAGAGCACGGCATTACCGATTACGCCTTTGCGCTCAAGAACGAGCATGCTCAGCGCGAATACTGCGTCCAGTACCGCGAAACAGACCTCGATTTCGTAAACCGGCTCGCTGCCGAAGAGGGGCTCTTCTACTTCCATGAGTTTGAGCAAGGCAAACACCGCATTGTGTTTGCCGACGATGCCGCAGCCCTAACCGCAGGCCCCGAGCTCTTCTTCAACCTTGGCAACCGCTCGCTGGAACAGGGCGCCTATGTGCGTCAGTTCCACTACCGCGAATCAGTGCGCCCCTCGGACGTGGAGCTGAAAGACTACAGCTTCAAGACCCCGGCTTATAGCCTCTCCCACAAAAAGCAAGGCGCAGAGCTGGAGCATCAACGGGACACCTACCAGCATTTTGACTATCCGGGCCGCTACAAGCAGGACGGCAGCGGCAAAGCGTTTGCCCAACACCGCTTGGATGCTCTGCGCAATGACGCGGTGGCGGGCAGTGGCAAGTCCAACAGCGCAACTCTACTGCCAGGACAGTTCTTATCGCTCACCGAACACCCCAACAGCAGCCTCAACACCGACTGGCAAATCGTCCATATCCGCCACACCGGCGAACAGCCCCAGGCGCTTGAGGAAGAGGGTGGCAGCGGCCCGACCGTCTACCACAACGAATTTGGCGTAGTGAAAGCGAGCACCACCTGGCGGGCCCGTATCGGCAGCCCCGAGGCACCCCACAAGCCGATGGTGGATGGCCCGCAAATCGCCAGCGTGGTTGGCCCCGAGGGTGAAGAGATTTACTGCGACGAGCATGGCCGGGTGAAGCTGCAATTCCCGTGGGACCGCTACGGCTCGAGCAACGACCAGAGCTCCTGCTGGGTACGGGTGAGCCAGGGCTGGGCCGGTGGCCAATATGGCATGATGGCTATCCCACGTATCGGGCATGAGGTGATTGTCGAGTTCTTGGAAGGTGACCCCGACCAACCCATCGTGACAGGGCGCACCTTCCACGCCACCAACCGGCCGCCGTATGAGTTGCCCGCCAACAAGACCCGCACAGTGCTGCGTACCGAGACCCATCAGGGTGAGGGATTCAACGAGCTGCGTTTCGAAGACCAGGCGGGACAGGAAGAGATCTACATCCATGGTCAGAAAGACCTCAACGTCCTGATTGAGAATGATGCCGCGTGGCACATCAAGCATGACCAGCACACCGACATCGACAACGAACGGGTGACCCGTATCAAGGCCAATGACCACCTGACGGTAGAGGGTGAGAAGCGGGATCACATCAAGGCAGACTATTCGCTGACCGTAGATGCCTCCCTGCATCAGAAGCTGGGCCAATCCCTGCTGGTTGAAGCTGGGCAAGAGGTGCACGTGAAATCCGGTAACAAGATCGTGCTGGAGGCCGGTGCTGAACTGACGCTCAAGGTTGGCAGCAGCTTTGTGAAGGTTGACCCCAGTGGGGTGACGCTGGTTGGTCCCAGCATCAAGATGAACTCTGGCGGCAGTCCGGGTTCTGGCTCTGGTTGGGCGGGTCAACTGCCGAGCCTGCCCGGTGCGGTTGAGGTCGTCCCTCCACCTAAGCCGCCGCTGTTTAAGGCCATGCCGCCCTTGGAAAAACCAGTCTGTATTCCTTGCATGCTGAGAGCCATGGCTCAGGGCGATGCCGTGTTGAAGGGAGAGTAAGATGCTACCGGAATCAATCTGGCGTGAAGGAAAGACGGTTGCACTTCTCGAAGCCGCCCATCTCAGTGCCGAGCAGAGAGAGAGGTTGAGTGAGGGTCAGTTTTTGCCGCTCTATCTGCATGATGACCTGTTTGAACTGGTCAATCTTGGCCCCTGGCTCTGGCAGTGCTCACAACAGGATGAAGGCTTGCTGGCCGAACTCGCCGAGCAGGGGCACGTCGTGGGGCTGATTGACAGCGAGCAACCTGTAGAAGTCCTGCAAGAGCAGTTGGTTCTGGGTGCAAGAGTGATAGAGCCGGATGGCAAGTTCAGTATGCTGCTGCGGTTCTATACCCCTGATGCCTTGCCCTTGCTGCTTGACCAGCAGGATGCCCCTTGGCTTGGTGGCCTCTTTGGCGGCATCAACCGTTGGTGGCTGCGAGAGTGCAATGGCGATTGGCGTGAGCTGGACTTGTCTGTCCCCCCGGCAGAACCAGTTCTGGTGCAACTGACCCCGGCACTCTATCAAGCATTGGAAGGATCGCCGCAAGCCCATCGACTGCTGGCCCTTTGGCAGTCAGGGGAAAACATCGCTCAGTTTCCGCCTTGTGAGCGAATGGCCATGGTGCGTAAGGCACTCGACAAGGCTAAGCAAGCTGGGGCAACCGATGCCCAGCTCGTGTACTGGGGATTGGCCTACCTGGAGGGTGGGAAGAATGCACTTATTGAAGAGCAACGTTTATCTAAAGGACGTATTTAGTTGATGATTGATTACTATGTATTCCCATTCATGAATATCATCCTGGCACTCTTCTTTTTGCTCTGTGTTAGGG
>NZ_NEVB01000158.1:0-3693 GCF_002259925.1 Aeromonas sp. A35_P
TGCCGCAGATAAGGCCTATAGCAGCAGGGCTCTGCGGGCAGAACTCCGGCGCAGAAAGATAAAAGCGGTTATCCCGCAACGCAGCGACCAGCAACGGCACCATAAGGGACGTCCACTGGTGTTAGACAAAGCTCGTTATCGTAGGAGAAATGTGGTCGAACGGTGCTTCGGATGGCTGAAGAAGTTTCGCCGATTCTCAACGAGGTATGAAAAGCTGGCGGGAAGTTTTGCTGCTTTTATCAAGCTGGCTTTCTGCCTTCGTTACTTACGGGAACTATTGGTGGACAGAAAACCAGCATTTTGAGAACACAGCCTAGTGCGAGATCCATAAAACGCCCCCTGTCATATCTGACAGAGGCAGGGAGGCGAGAAAGCGGCTAGCGAGCGGAAAAGTGAGGCGCAAACGATTGGAAAAAGAAAAGACGCCGCAAGGGCGTCTTTTTTACATTTTTATGCTTGAAGGGTGAAAGGGCGTTAGCCGCTTATTCCCATTCGATGGTTGCAGGCGGCTTGCCGGAGACGTCGTACACCACGCGGGAGATACCGTTGATCTCGTTGATGATGCGGTTCGACACGTGACCGAGGAAGTCGTACGGCAGATGGGCCCAGTGGGCAGTCATAAAGTCGATGGTCTCGACGGCGCGCAGGGCAATGACCCAGTCATATTTGCGGCCATCGCCCATGACGCCAACGGAGCGCACCGGCAGGAACACGGCGAACGCCTGGCTGACCTGGTTGTAGAGGTCAGCTTTGCGCAGCTCTTCGATAAAGACCGCATCGGCGCGGCGCAAGATATCGCAGTACTCTTTCTTCACTTCGCCAAGGACGCGCACGCCCAGACCCGGGCCCGGGAACGGGTGACGGTAGAGCATGTCGTAGGGCAGACCCAGCTCGAGGCCAACGCGGCGCACTTCATCTTTGAACAGCTCGCGCAGCGGCTCCACCAGACCCATCTTCATCTCTTCCGGCAGGCCGCCGACGTTGTGGTGAGACTTGATGACGTGGGCCTTGCCGGTCTTGCTGGCAGCCGATTCGATGACGTCAGGATAGATGGTGCCTTGCGCCAGCCATTTGGCGTTTTTCAGCTTTTTCGCTTCATCGTCAAACACTTCGACGAAAACGCGTCCGATGATCTTGCGCTTGGCTTCCGGTTCATCAACACCTGCCAGGGCGGAGAGGAAGCGCTCTTCGGCATCGACCTTGACGATGTTCAGACCGAAGTGGTCGCCGAACATCTCCATCACCTGGGTGCCTTCATTCAGGCGCAGCAGGCCGTTGTCAACGAAAACGCAGGTCAGGCGATCGCCGATGGCGCGGTGCACCAGCATGGCCACCACGGAGGAGTCCACACCGCCGGAGAGGCCCAGGATCACCTCGTCGTCACCCACCTGCTCGCGGATGCGGGCAACGGCGTCGTCGATGATGGTGGCCGGGGTCCACAGGCATTCGCAGCCGCAGATGTCCTTGACGAAGTGCTCCAGCATGCGGGCACCCTGACGGGTGTGGGTCACTTCCGGGTGGAACTGCACGCCGTAGAAACGCTTGGCCTCGTTGGCCATGGCGGCATGCGGGCAGGTGGCGGTCTGGGCGATGGTGGTGAAGTCGGCCGGGATGGTGGTGACCTTGTCGCCGTGGCTCATCCAGACATCCAGCAGGGCATTGCCGTTGTCGGCGATGGCATCTTCGATGTTGCGCAGCAGCGCGCTGGTCTTGCCGGCGTTGCCCAGCACTTCCACCTTGGCGTAACCGAATTCACGCTCGGTGGAGGATTGCACCTTGCCACCCAGCTGCTCGGCCATGGTCTGCATGCCGTAGCAGATGCCGAACACCGGCACGCCGGCGTTGAACACGTACTCGGGGGCGCGCGGGCTGCCCGCTTCGGTGACGGACTCGGGGCCGCCGGAGAGGATGATGCCGCTCGGATTGAATTCGCGGATCTGCTCTTCGGTCACATCCCAGGCCCACAGTTCGCAGTAGACGCCGATTTCGCGCACGCGGCGGGCGATCAGCTGGGTGTACTGGGAACCGAAGTCGAGGATAAGGATACGGTGCTGGTGAATGTCTTTAGTCATTTTATTCCTGCATCAGGCTGCTGTTGTCACAAAAAGCACGGGATAAAAAAGGGGTGGAGAAACGGGGCCGCAGCCCCGTTTTATCAGCCCATCCGGTAGTTGGGGGCTTCTTTGGTAATGGTCACGTCGTGCACGTGGGACTCTTTCATCCCGGCGCCCGAGATGCGCACGAATTCGGCCTTGGTGCGCATGTCGTCGATGGTGGCGCTGCCGGTCAACCCCATGGAGGAGCGCAGACCGCCCATCTGCTGGTGGATGATCTCTTTGAGGCGGCCCTTGTACGGCACGCGCCCTTCGATCCCTTCCGGCACCAGCTTGTCGGCGGCGTTGTCGGTCTGGAAGTAACGGTCGCTGGAGCCCTTGGACATGGCGCCCAGAGAACCCATGCCACGGTAGGATTTGAAGGAGCGCCCCTGATAGAGCTCGATCTCGCCCGGTGCCTCTTCGGTACCGGCGAACATGGAGCCCACCATGACGCAGCTGGCGCCAGCGGCGATGGCCTTGGCCACGTCACCGGAGAAGCGGATGCCGCCATCGGCAATCACCGGGATGCCGGTGCCTTCCAGCGCGTCAACGGCGTCGGAGATGGCGGTGATCTGGGGCACGCCCACGCCGGTCACGATACGGGTAGTACAGATGGAGCCCGGGCCGATACCGACCTTGACGGCGTTGACACCGGCAGCAGCCAGCGCCTTGGCACCCGCGGCAGTCGCCACGTTGCCACCGATGATCTGCAGATCAGGGTAGGCTTCACGGGTCGCCTTGATGCGATCCAGCACGCCCTGGGAGTGGCCGTGGGAGGAGTCGATCAGCAGCACGTCCACACCGGCTTCCACCAGGGCGGCGACGCGCTCTTCGTTGCCGGCACCGGCACCGACGGCAGCACCGACCCGCAGACGACCCTTGTCATCTTTACAGGCATTCGGCTTGCGCTCGGCTTTCTGGAAGTCTTTGACGGTGATCATGCCCTTGAGCTTGAAGTCGGCGTTGACCACCAGCACCTTCTCGATACGGTGCTTCTGCATCAGGCCAACCACCTCTTCGCGGGGGGCGCCTTCACGCACGGTGACCAGACGATCCTTCTGGGTCATGATCTGTTCGACAGTCTGGGAGAGATCGATCACGAAGCGCACATCACGACCGGTGATGATGCCCACCAGCTGATTGCCCTCGGTCACCACCGGATAACCGGCGAAACCGTTCTTGTGGCTCAGCTCCTTGATCTGGGCGATGGTCATGTCGGGGCGTACGGTGACGGGGTCAGTGACCACGCCGCTCTCGTACTTCTTGACCTTGCGCACTTCGGCAGCCTGCTGCTCGATGGACATGTTCTTGTGGATAAAGCCGATACCGCCTTCCTGGGCCAGTGCGATAGCCAGACGGGCTTCGGTCACTGTGTCCATGGCAGCGGAGATCATGGGAATGTTCAGGCTGATGGCAGAGGTCAGCTTGGTACGCAGATCGGCAGTATTGGGAAGAACTTCGGAGTGGGCGGGAACCAACAGTACATCGTCGAAGGTTAACGCTTCTTTGGCAATCCTGAGCATGGCAATATCTCACCGTTGAGGAAGTGGGGGTGTAAAATATTGCCGACGAAGTTTACTCACGCATTGGTCACTGG
>NZ_NEVB01000159.1:0-3573 GCF_002259925.1 Aeromonas sp. A35_P
GTTCAAGCCTTGTACTAAGTGGCCAAAAATTATGCCACCCAATCCCGAAACACCGTGTATACAAGAACATGACGGTTCCCGGGTGCGAGGTACAGCGCATGGAGAACGCAAACAGAACCGCCTATTTGTCTCCACACCGGTATCCTTTTCATGCCTTCTCGAGAAGGCTGAACCAGAGTGCCCTTAGTTTGCGCCTCATGCATACCCCAACCGGGAGGTTGCCCCAGTATGCTGAAGACCCGAGGCCGGCGCCGGCAGGATCCTGTGGAGGAAATCAAAATGACAAAATAACGAGAACTCAATGAAAAGAATGCTAATCAACGCGACTCAGGAAGAAGAGTTGCGCGTAGCGCTGGTTGACGGACAACAGCTCTACGATCTGGATATTGAAAGTCCGGGACACGAGCAGAAGAAAGCGAACATTTACAAGGGCAAAATCACCCGCGTAGAACCCAGTCTCGAAGCTGCTTTTGTCGACTATGGCGCCGAGCGCCACGGTTTCCTGCCGTTAAAGGAAATCGCCCGCAATTACTTCCCCTCCGGTTACTCCTATCAGGGTCGTCCCAACATCAAAGAAGTGGTCCGCGAAGGCCAGGAAGTCATCGTCCAGATCGACAAGGAAGAGCGTGGCACTAAGGGTGCAGCCCTCACCACCTTCATCAGTCTGGCCGGCAGCTACCTGGTGCTGATGCCGAACAACCCCCGTGCCGGCGGTATCTCCCGTCGCATCGAGGGCGATGAACGGACTGAACTGAAAGAAGCCCTGAGCGGCCTGACCGTGCCGGACGGCATGGGCCTCATCGTGCGTACCGCCGGTGTGGGCAAGTCCCCGGAAGAGCTGGAATGGGATCTGAACGTTCTGCTCAACCACTGGTACTCCATCCACAAGGCGTCACAGAGCCGCTCCGCGCCGGTGCTGATCCATCAGGAAAGCAACGTCATCGTGCGTGCCATCCGTGATTACCTGCGCCGCGATGTGGGCGAGATCCTGATCGACAACCCGGTCATTTTCGAACGCGCCAAGTCGCACATCGAGCTGGTACGTCCCGATTTCCTCAACCGCGTGAAGCTGTACAAGGGTGAAGTTGCCCTGTTCAACCACTTCCAGATTGAGAGCCAGATCGAGTCGGCCTTCCAGCGTGAAGTGCGCCTGCCCTCCGGCGGCAGCATCGTGATCGATCCGACTGAAGCGCTGACCTCCATCGATATCAACTCTTCCCGCGCCACCAAGGGCGGCGATATCGAAGAGACTGCGCTGCAGACCAACCTGGAAGCGGCCGACGAGATTGCCCGTCAATTGCGTCTGCGTGACCTGGGCGGTCTGATTGTCATCGACTTCATCGACATGACGCCGGTTCGCCATCAGCGCGAAGTGGAAAACCGTCTGCGTGAAGCCGTGCATCAGGACCGTGCCCGCATCCAGCTCGGCCGGATCTCCCGTTTCGGTCTGCTGGAGATGTCTCGTCAGCGTCTGCGTCCCTCCCTCAACGAGTCCAGCAGCCATATCTGCCCCCGTTGCCAGGGTCAGGGCGTGATCCGTGACAACGAGTCACTGGCCCTGTCCATCCTGCGTCTCATCGAAGAAGAGGCCATGAAGGACAACACCGAGCAGGTACATGCTCAGGTGCCGGTCGATGTCGCCGCCTATCTGCTCAACGAGAAGCGCAGCTCCATCGCCAGCCTGGAACAACGCAATGATGTGCGTGTCTACATCATTCCGAACCAGCACCTGGAAACCCCGCACTACGAAGTGACCCGCATCCGTCAGAACGAGATCCCGGAAGCGGCCAGCTACGAGCTGAAAACCGAAATTGCCAAGCCGGTCTACCAACCCAAACAGGCCCAGACCATCGAGCGCGAGCAGCCCCTGCTGCAAGGCTTCGTCCAGGCACCGCAACCTGCTGCACCGGCGGCCCCCGCCCCTGTCGCAGCCCCGGTTGCCGAAGCACCAGGCCTGTTCGGCAAGCTGTTCAAGAGCCTCTCCAACCTGTTCGGCGGCAATGCTGACAACGCCGAGGTCACCGCGCCTGCCGAGAAACCGGCAACCCGCGAGGCTCGCAAAGAGGACGGTCACCGTCATCAGCGTGATGAATCCCGCAGCCGTGGTCAACGTGGTCGTCGTGACGACAACCGCAGCAACCGCAACGGCGATGCCGGCGAGAAGCGCGAAGGCGTGACCAGCCGCGAGAACGGCGAAGGCCGCAACCGTCGCCCGCGCAAAGAGCGTGAGCCACGTCAGGAACGTGAAGCCCGTGGTGAGGTGCGCGAACAGCGCATGGAACGTGAACCTCGCGAGGCTCGTGAGCCGCGTCAGGAGCGCGAACCCCGTGCCCCGCGTCAGGCTCGTGAGCCCCGCGCTCCGCGTGAACCGCGTGCCGAGGTAGTGGTTGACACGCTGGACAGCGTAGAAGCCGTTGCCACCAACGTGGAACAGCGTCAGGAAAAAGAGCAGAAAGTGGCCGAGCGCCGCGAACGCCGCCAACTGCGCAAGCAGATCCGCGTCGATGCGCCTGCCGATGACGCCGCGGTTGCCCAAGCTGCCGATGTAGCGCCGGTTGCCGCCGTCGATGCCGTTGACGCGACTGAACAGCAGGATGAGCAGGCAGAAGGCCAGCGTCGTTCCCGCCGTACTCCGCGCAATCAGCGTATCGAAGGCCAACGCCGCAAGCGCATCAACGAAGAAGCTCGCAGCCAGCGTGACGATGAAGAGCAGACTGCCGAAATCGCTGCACCGACTCTGACTGCCGCCGCGCAAGCCGATGCAGCCCAGGTCAAAGTGGAAGAACCGGCCGTGCCCGTGATCACCATCCCGAGCGCTGAAGCCGTTGCTGCTGCCCTGCAGGCCTCCTCCGCCCTGACCGAGCACGTGGTTGCCGAGGCCGTCGCCGAAGAAGCCCGCGAGCAGGCCGAAGCCGTTGTCGCCGCTGAACCGGTAGCAACCGTCGTCGAAACCGCCCCCGTGGTGGCCGAACCGGTCATTGCTGCTGTTGAAGCCGCACCTGTTGCAGTGGAAACCGTGGCAGAGGCGGTCGTTGAGCCCGCACAGGCTGTTGAGACTCCGGTTGTCGAGACCAAGCCGGTTGTGGAAGCGACCGTAGAAACCGCTCCGGCAGTTGCAGACGTCGTTGCCGCACCGGCCGTTGAACCAGTTGCCGCTGTGGCCGAACCTGTTGTCGTTGCAGAGACTACCAAGGTTGAACCCGCAACCGCAGCCCCGGCTGCCAAGCAGGTCAAGCGCGGTGGCAGCCTGCTGGCTGGTGCCCGCAAGGCCTCTGCCCCGATGGCAACTCCGGCCGCCGCCCCTGCCCTGCCGGCACGCGAGCCGGTCGAGTATGCCCCCTTGGTGCGCAGCGAAGTGACCACCTCCGGTCGCCATGGCGGCAGCACTGCCGCCGTCAACGTCGCTACCAGCCCGGCCGGTCGTCCCTGATTGACCCGCTAACCTGATAAAAGAGCCACACACTGTGTGGCTCTTTTTTTATCTCTTTATGTAGCTCGTATTGTTCCAGCTGTATGGAGATGGTATTCACCTGACACCGACCTCAAACCGGTGTCTTGTTTACGCTACTTTAG
>NZ_NEVB01000160.1:0-3554 GCF_002259925.1 Aeromonas sp. A35_P
GGATTATTCTGTTTAATTTGTTAACAAATCACCGAGTTGGTTTCGCTGCCACCTACCCCGTTAAATAAAAAGACACCGCAGCGGGCTGCGGTGTCTTTTTGCCAAAAATGGAAAGCAGATCACATTACGACTGGCGCAACAGCTGATCCTTGAGATTGGGCGGCACCCCCTTGATGGTCAGGGTATCGGTCTGGGGATCGTAGAAAATCCGGCTGTTGAGCAGCTTCTGCTCGAAGCTCAACGTCAGCCCGCCACCGGAGCCGACGAACTTGGTCAGCCCGCGCAGGGTGGAGCGGTCGGCCGGGAAGCGCTCTTCCAGCTCGTACTCCTGACCGATGAAGCTGTAAAAATCGAGATCGCCTTCCCCTGCTTCTTTTGAAGAGAGCTCCGCCGACAGCTCCCTGATCTCGATCTCTTCACCGGCGCTGGCCTGCTCGGTGCAATATTTGAAGACCTGTTTCTTGTAGTCGTTGCGCTCGGCCGGTTCGAGCTGGCGGCTGTCGCAATAGTCGTCCACCGCCTGCAGCAGCCCCTTGTTCTGGATCTTGGCATCCATCCCCTCGCGGGCACCCAGCAGATCCATGAAAAAATCACCCAGCTTGCGACCGACCCGGCCCTTGCTGAAGGTGATGTAACGGCGCGAATCAGCCTGGGTTTTCCATTCGGTGAGATCGATGCGGGCCACCAGGTTCAATTTGCCAATATCCAGATACTGGATGTGGCGCAGCTCCAGCGCCTCGCTGACGGTGACGCTCTCCTTGCCCTCCAGCAGGGCGATCATCAGATAATCCACCCCCACGTAGTTGTACTTGGCAAACAGCAGCACCCCCTGCTCGTCGAGGGCGTGCTCCACCAGCTGTTTAACCAGTAGCTGGGTCATCTCCACCGAGAAGGGCACGAATTCGAGCTGCTCGTCCAGCAGCTTTTCCAGCGCGATGCGAAAAAGGGGAGAGGGCTGTTTGGGGGCCTCTTCCCCCTCTGCCAGCTCGGCGACGGCGGCCTCGGGGTCGGCGAAGAAGCCAAAGCCCTTGCCCCCCTTGCCGTTGTAAATGCGGTGCAGCTCCGCCATCAGCCCCTGTACCGCCTCATCGGCAGGCAGAAGCTGGCTGCGGGTGTCGGCGTGAGGTTGACCATCGCCGCCCTGGCGCAGGGAGTGAAGAATGATCTTGTCGATATCGAGACTCATGTCACAAAGCCATAGTGTTAGCCGAAAGGGTGAAGTATTATAAGGCGCTTTGAACCGAGATGAACCCAAGATTATGCCCATCGTATCAAAGTACAATAACGAGCAGTTTGACGCCCTGATGAACGACCTGATCACCGCCCTGGAGAAGCACAAGGCGCCGGTGGACCTCAGTCTGATGGTGCTCGGCAACCTGACCACCAACATCATCAATGGCATGGCCCCGGCCCAGCGTCAGGCGATCACCGAGAAATTCATCCAGGCGCTCACCGCCTCGGTCGATCATCGCCACGATGCTCATTGAGTCTCTTCGCATTCTTTGATGTTTTTCAAGCAGATGGATCACTATGGTCGAAACCGGCAACCCCTATCGTGATAATGTCTCTCGCCTGATCACCTGGGGGCATTGGTTCTCCTTCTTCAACATCATTCTGGCCATGCTGATCGCCACCCGTTATCTGGGGGCGATCAGCTGGCCATCGACCACGCTCGGCGTGACCTATCTCATCATCAGCTGGATCGGTCACTTCTCGTTTCTGAGCTTTGTCACCTACCTGTTGACGATTTTCCCCCTGAGCTTCGTGTTGCCCAGGGAGAAACCATTGCGCTTCATCTCCGCCATCATCGCCACCCTGGCGCTGGTGCTGCTGCTTATCGACACCCAGGTGTTCCAGCTGTTCAAGTTCCACCTCAACGGTCAGGTGTGGCAGCTGCTGCTGGATCAGGCCCAGACCGAGGAGGGCTCGATCTGGAGCATCATCTTCGTGGCGGTGCCCACCATCTTCCTGGTGCAGCTGCTGCTGTCGGCCTATGTGTGGCGCAAGATCAACAAGCGCAAGCGCCGTCAGTACGGCAATCAGGTGGGGCTGGCCCTGCTGGTCTGCTTCATCCTGACCCACGTGGTCAACAGCTGGGCCGATGCCACCCTGTATCAGCCCATCACCATGCAGCGCGCCAACTTCCCGCTCTCCTACCCCATGACCGCCAAGAGCTTCCTTGCCAAGCACGGCTGGCTGGATCTGGATCAGTACGAGAAGAAGGCCGAATCCCAGGATGTCGACGGCGCGAGCCGACTGCGCTACCCGCTGCGCCCGCTCAGCGTCAACGCCCCGCAGAGCCACAAGAACCTGCTGATCGTGGTGGTCGACTCCCTGCGGGCCGACATGCTCAACAACATCAACATGCCCAATCTGCAGCGCTATGCGGATCAGCACCTCAACTTTGCCAACCACATGAGTGGCGGCAACGATGACGTCATGGGGATGTTCAGCCTGTTCTACGGCTTGCCGGGCCACTACTACGACGACATTCGCAACGACAAGACCCCGCCGGTGCTGTTCGACGAGATGCTGCGCCAGGACTACCAGTTCGGCCTGTTCGGTGCGCTGGAAGATGCCCAACAGTATCGCCAGAGCATCCTCTCCGGCCTGCGCAAGCAGGTGTTCGTCTCCGAGCAGACCGACGACACCCGGCTCATCGGCGACTGGCAGCAGTGGCTTGCCAAGCGCTCCCCTGACCGTCCCTGGTTCTCGCTGGTCTATCTGTCGAGCCCGGGCGATTATCAGCTGCCTGCTGACATCAAGGGGCCCTTCCAGCCGGAGCTCACCAAGTTCAACCCGGCCACCGCCTATCAGGCCGAAAACCTGCAAAAGCTGGAGAACCGCTACAAGAACTCGGTCTTCTACACCGATCAGCTGCTGGAGCAGATGCTGACCCAGCTGCAACAGCAGGGGCTCAGTGAACAGACCATCGTCGTGGTCACCTCCAACCATGGCCAGGAGTTCAACGATACCCTGAGCAACAGCTGGGGCTATGGCACCAACTACTCGCCCTATCAGGTGCAGGTGCCCTTCGTGCTGGCCTGGCCGGGCAACGAGAGCCAACCCCGCAGTCAGGCGAGTAGCCACCTGGACCTGGTGCCGACCCTGATGCAGGGAATGCTGGGGGTGCGCAACCCGCCGCGGGACTACAGCATAGGTCGCAACCTGTTCGACAACAGCCCGCGCAACTGGCTGCTGGCAGGGGATCAACGCGACTTTGCCATCTATCAGGGCAACACCATCACCCACTTCAACAAGCAGGGTGACTTCGAGCTGCTGGAGCGCAACAGCTACCGTCCCATCAAGCACGGCACCCCGGACATGGGGGTCATGATCCAGGTGATGAACGAGCTGAACCGCTTCTACCGCGCCCCCTGAGGCCCGTCCTGTATCCCTTGAAAACCCGCTCCTCGAGCGGGTTTTTTATTGCCGCCAAGGTCTGTGCAGGGTCTGCCAACCCCGTTGACCTAGCCGCTTTCGTCCGCCCCCGCCTCATCACCCACCCTGCTTGCCAGACCATCTCCGACGCAAACGTTGGCCCACTTTGCTAC
>NZ_NEVB01000161.1:0-3462 GCF_002259925.1 Aeromonas sp. A35_P
TGGGTAATCAGGCCGTCTGATAACATAATGACAAAACCTCGATGCGTTGCTCAACGACTTGAATAAGGCCAGAGAGTGGCCCGTTAATATCAACAGCATCAGCCAGGCAATATCAGCCAGGTATGCAATGAATCGCCCCGGCCGCCGTCAATATATAGGTACTGGCCCTGCCGCCATATATCAGGGGGTTGGCTTCCCCTGTTTTGCCCCCTTGCGTTGGCCGCCCGCAGGGCAGTGAGCGACCCGGTTGCGACCCGCCCGCTTGGCCCGATAGAGCCACTCGTCGGCGCGGGCCAGCGCCTGGTTGATCTCCTCCCCCGGCTGCACCAGGGTGGTGCCCAGACTGACGGTAAAGGCTACCGGATCCGCCGGCAGCGCCGCCACGGCGGCCCGGATCCGCTCCGCCAGCGCCTGCAGATCCGGCTCGCTCATGCCGGGCAGCAGGATCAGAAACTCCTCGCCGCCGCTGCGCACGAACAGGTCGTCCGCCCGCAGCTGGGCGGCCACGCAGTCGCAGAAGCGCTGCAGCGCCCGGTCGCCCTGCTGATGGCCGAAGCGATCGTTGATCTGCTTGAAGTGGTCTATGTCCAGCATCACCAGACTGCAGGGAGCCTCTCTCTCCCGCCGCTGTCGGCAGTGCTCGAAGAAATAGCGGCGGTTGTAGAGGCCGGTCAGCTGGTCGGTTTCGCTCTGCAGCTTGAGCCGCTGCTGCAGCTCGTGCTGGCGGGTAATGTTGCGGGTCACCCAGGCCACCGCCCGCTTGCCGTCGTAGCGAGAGGGCAGCGGCGCAATCTTGCCCTCGAAGCGCTGCATCCCCTGCGGCCCGACCGAGGCGTCGATCCCCTCCACCTCCACCGCCGCCAGCTCGTACTCCACCACCTGCACCTGGCCCGAATCCAGCGCCAGGGTCACCTGCTCCATCACCCAGCGGGTCATGTCGGCGGGCAGTACATCGGCCAGTCGCTTGCCCGCCAGCGGGTTGCCATCCTGATAGGATTGCTGCTCCACCCCGCCGATGTATTCGATGTAGTAGCCGTCTTCGCTCAGGATGAAGACGGGATCGGGCAGCTGGGCCATCACTTCATATAATTGCTCGACCGAAAGTGCCATGCGGTTTCCTTGGATCCGGGGGACGAGAGGCGCACGCCGGGCTGGCCGCCTGCCCCAATTATCGTGCCGGGTGCGGCGCCGAACCAGCAGCGAATCCGGCCATTCATGGATGCGCATCAAGCAATACGGGAAAATAGCGCTTGCCCCGCCGCCCGTTGATCAAAAGAGCAGCAATCATGGATCTTCAAGCCACCTCACAAGCCGCCGCTGCGCCCGTTGTCTGTGGCGCCCTCATCCATTAGGCTGACCTTCCTGAGTCTGCCCTCCCGGCCGACTCCCCCCCCATCAGCCCGGCCAGGCAGACGCCGGCCCCGGAAAAGGATCGTCCAGATGAAGAGAGCCATAGTGAAAGCACGCTTCGATGCCATCAGCATCGAGGGAGAACAGCTGACCGTGAAGATAGCCATCGGAGCCCCCGAGCCGGACCCCAAGTCCGCCGGCGGCGACTGGCGCTGCAAGGTGAAGCTGGACGGCCTTGGCAACAAGACCTTCATCTATGGCGTCGATGCCCTGCAGGCACTCAGCCTCGCCCTCAAGTTCGTGGAGAGCGAGCTGCGCGCCTTCACCGATGCGGGCTGGCACTTCTACCTGCCCGGCTGCCCCGATCACCCGGTCGACATGGCCGCCTGCTACTTCCCACAGCTGTGACGCAGGTTGCCCGCCCGGCAGGCTGATAACCATTGAGGTCGGGCAACCACTTGACCACATTGAGTCTGAACGGTTATGGATAGAGGCCCCTTACCCGGCTCTGGAGAGACCATGCACCTGACCCCACCCCAACCCCCTGCCGAGCAGGATGTCGACGCGCTTCGCATCGGCCTGTCTGGCTACAACATCGGCAAGGCCGGCACCCACCTGCGCGAGCACATCGCCAGTTTTATCAAGGATGAAGCGGGCAAGGTGCACGGCGGCATCACCGCCGACCTCAAGTGGGGTTGGCTGCACGTGGACTGGCTCTGGATTGACGAGCGCATCCGCCAGGATGGCTGGGGTGGCCGATTGCTTGCCACCATGGAGCAGTACGCCCGAAGCAAGGGCATCAGCAACTTTCATCTGGAAACCACCAGCTTCCAGGCGCTGCCCTTCTACCAGAAGCAGGGTTACCAGGTCTTTGGCGAGCTGCCGGACATGCCGCCCGGGCATACCACCTATTTTCTGAGGAAGATGGAGTCCTGACTCCTACCAGCGGGACTGGAATGAGAAGAGGGTTGAGTGCACAGGCACTCAACCCTCTTTTTGATGGATCGCTGGCTACTCAGTGGCTGGCGGAGCGACTGCCGCTCCAGAGCAGCTCGCCGCTGCGCAGCTCCATCAGGGTCATCGACAGCCGGTAGCGGCTCCCCTCGGCCACCAGATCTCCGTACAGCATGTAGCCGGCGCCGGTCTGACGACCGAGCCGCACCAGGGAGGCCGGATTCATCCTGCCCTGCTGATACTCCAGCTGGCCGGTGATGGCGGCCACCTGACCCGGATCGACAAAGCGAAAACCGCTCTTGCTCTGGATGCGCTTGCTCATGGCCGCCGCCATGGCGCGGGTATCAACCGGCTCGCCGGTACCGTTCTGGGGCGGGGTGAGCAGCAGCACCGGCTGACCGGTTTGCGCCAGCTCGCGCACCTCGGGGGCCTGCACAAAGGCATCGGCCATGGCCAGCGCCAGCCCGGTCGGCGCCACCGGTTTGGGCAGCGGCGCCCCGGCATCCGGCTTGGTCACCGGCTTGTCCGGCTGCACCACGGGGGCATCCGGCTCGCTCACCGGAGCCTGAGTGCCACCGTAGGGATTGACCGCACAACCGCCCAGCAGCAGGGCACCCACCATCAACAAGGAACGCAGCTTCATCTTTTCTCTCCGCCAGAAGTCCGTAAACGGGCATCAACCACCGCCCGCATGGCGGAGCCCCTGCCCCGCATCCTCCTTATGCTAGAGACAAACTCCGGCGGGGTCGATGCACAGCCGGCAATCAGGCGACAGGGATTGGCCCAGACAGGTGTACAAGGCAGGACAAGAACACAACACAGGCTTCATGTGAATTCCAGCCACGCAACATCACCCCACAGACCCCCACTGTGTCGAGAAGATTCCCTCCCCCAGATTGACCACTCATGAACGAGAAACATCCAACACAAATACATCAATTAACCCTAATAACTCGGCGGGGAGTTTTGCTTCAATATCTATTTTCAGCATTTGGGCAGATTCAATTCCGTGCTTCTTTCGTCCTGCAACCTCTTCATTCGCACCAAACCAGATAACTAAAAATATGCCTTGATGTTCAGCATCCGGGTGGATGGAATAACGGTCATAAAGCTGGGCTGATGCGGCCGTGTAAAGCTCTCGATGCCATTGTCCTTCCT